>CALNBW010000472.1 GCA_937874815.1 uncultured Bacillota bacterium
GCGGCCCTTTGTTCGCGTTCCAACCCTATTTATTCGCAAACGCCCAGGCGATGCGGATGGCTGCCTTGGTGGCGGCATCAACGATTTCGGGATTCAGGTTCTCAAAGGTATCGGTTGGCTGATGTAAGTGGGGGTGCTCAGCCTGCAAATCGCCCCAGACTAGGGTGATCGCTGGCATGCTGCGCGCTGTGAACTTCATACTATCTACCCCTCCGGCCAGGCGGTTATCAATGCGAGATTTAACGCCACTCGCCTCTGCCTCTGCTTTAGCTTTCTCCGCCCAGGTTTTGTTGCCCTTGAAACCGCTGTCATAAACGACTAAGGTGTCGCCCATGGTGCCCGCAATCACGTCAAGATTGAGTAACACTATCTTTCTCCCCATCTTCCTGCCATCCAGTCGCTGTGCGAGCTCCGCAGAGCCAAACAGGCCCCGCTCTTCGGCCCCAAAAAGCACGAAGACAATGCTATAATCGGCGGTTAGCTCGCTTTGGCTAAAAATACGAGCCAGCTCCAGGACAGCCGCTGTACCGACCGCGTTATCGTCGGCCCCGGGGTAAAAAACGCCATCCCTAACGCCTAGGTGATCGTAATGCGCACCAATAAGCAGATAGTATTCGCTGCTTTTGCCCGGCAACACGGCGATGATATTTTCTGCCGTCTCTTGTGTCTGAGGAAGGGCAAAGGCCTGGCGGTATTCATCAAAGCCCATGTCGTCCCAAGGCTCAAGACCAAAAGACTGTAATAACTCAATTATGTAATCGCCGACGAGGTCTTCGTGTTCTGTTCCAGCTTCACGGCCCTGGTAGGTCTCGCTAGTTAGGTCTTTAATCCATGACATCATCTGCTCGTGGTCGTACATGCCGAGCAGATATTGCATATCCTCCTCGGGGATTGCCGATTTCCCCTGGTACTTGAGCACCGGTTGGCAGGCAACAGCCGCGAACACTAACAGTGTCAGCAGCAGTGCAGCCAGTAGCCTGTTACTTGTTTTCCCTCTGATCCGATCCAAGCCAATACCTCCTCTGAACCTGAACCGAACAGGGCCGTCCCTGTTCGGTTCACTCTGTTTTGCCTGTTAGGCTAGTTCAACTTCCCGCACAACTGTGCCGCCACGCTGGGAGATTAGGTGTAGCGTAACCTGGCATTGGGCCTCGTCCTCTATTTTTACTGTCCAGCGCACGCGCCGCGAACCTTGTGCGGGGCTGCCGATGCCCCAGCGCACACTGTGCACGGCTGCGTACCCAGCCAGGTAGCCAATTTCCTGCTTGGCCTCGCAGTTGACCAGGGTCATGCCTGGAGCTAGTTCCAGGCGCACGGCATCAGGGCGCACTGCCCGATGTTTTAAAGCCATTTGGCTGATGTGCGTGGGCAGATAGCCATGGTTGCTAACGACGGCGTTGATATCAAAGACACCAGGGGCTACCTGCTGCACTTGCACCTCATCGATGGCTACCCTGGGTAGGGCCAAGGCATAGTTAATGGCGAATTGATTGATCTTGTGGCATTCAGCCTCCAGCAGGTGTCGCGGCGGGTTTTGGCGGAATTCCTTCAGTGGGTAGCCGCCGATTTCTACTATACCCAGTTGCGGATGCTCGTATTTGCGCCAGCGCACAAAGCCTCGGCCGCCAAGTTCGCGGTCAGACCAGCGCAGAATGGCTTCGTCCATTTGGCGTTTCTCCTCCGGCGTCATGCGTCGCATCTGCTTGCTCTTCATCTCGGGGGCAGCTCGCCCCACCAGATCCCAAAGTTCGGGGGTAAAGGCGAATAGGCCCAGCTGTTCATAGCACCAGTCATCAAGCACGCCCGACCAGATGTCGCCATAGCAGCAAATCACTGGATAGCCAGTAACATCCGTCCCCATTTTGCCGATAACTTCGTACATGTCGGCGTCATTGCCGGGGAAATCTTTATCCGGCATGGTGCTGTGGGGACGGTAGAGTACGCCACCCGTTGTATGATAAAGTAGCACGCCGCCGATGTTCTTATGCTTGCTGATAAACTCTACCTGGTTGCGCGTTTCCGGCTCCGAGAGCGGGAAGGGGCCAGAGCCAGGCGTAAGTGGGCTATAGCCGGCAGGGAAGTTGCGATTCAGGTCGAGCCCATATTTGGTGCTGGCCATTTCAAAGGGCCAGCGCGCCTCGGGTAGTAGCTCGCCCTGTTCATTGCGCAATGCGCCTTCCGTGAAAAGATGATAGAACGGTCCCTCTAAATCCCAGGGCGTGCGCTGCAGCATCAGGCGATCATCTTCCGGATCAGCCTTCCAGGCACCCCGCGCATCGTCGCGGACTCGCATTTGGAGAATCTGGCCATCGCCATCCACGTCTTCCGGCTGCAGCCCGGGTGGATCTTCATCTTGCCGCCAATCGGGGAAAGGGCGCACGCTGCTGCGCAACATGGTCGGGGTTGTCAGATAAAGCTCGGCCCCATCCGGGTTAATTCGCGGTATAATATAGAAAGCGCGAGTATCGAGCAACTGCTTAGCACGCGGGTCGGTTGCATAATTGCTCACCAAATAATCGATTAGGTATAAGCAAGCCATGGAACCAGTGACCTCGCCGGCGTGAATATTGCCATCGACATACATAGCCGGTTTTTCAGCGGCCGACCCGGTTGCCTGGTTGGTGACCGTCATTGCCCACACATCGCGCCCTTCGTGGCTTCTGCCGATCGACTCCAAACTGCAGAATTCGGGGTATTGCTGGGGATACTGCTGGAGAATATCGCTCAGCTGGCGGTAGGTATAGTATCGGTTGAATTCCACTGCTACTTTACTCAAGAAAATCGCCTCACTTCCTGTGCATGTTACACATGTTTCACCTTCTTGATATTCGCTATCCCTGCCATCTATTCCTGCGACCCGGCTGGGTCGCGGGGACGCTGGGTCGGGGGGACGTACACTTGTGCCAGTAAAACATTTCCAACCAAAGCAAGATTTCTTTCGCAAACTCCTAGTGCGACAGCCCCGGGCCGGATAGGATCCGGCCCCTACAGGCCGCCCTAATGGTGGACGCGGCCCCACGTGTCGAAAGGAGGAATAATTAATGCCTAATGAACAAGAGCTGCGGCAGGCGATCTGTTGGGCCGGGCGTCGTCTTTATGAACAGGGTTTTGCTGTTGCTAATGACGGCAATATCTCTACGCGCCTAGAAAACGGCAACATATTGACTACCCCAACCGAGGTGAGCAAAGGGGAACTCACCCCCGACATGCTAGTCGTGGTCAACGCGGCAGGCGAGGTGATAGCAGGGGAGATGCGTCCTTCCACGGAGCTCAAGCTACATCTGCGGGTTTACGAGCGCCGCCCCGATGTCAATGCTATTGTGCATGCCCATCCGCCCTATGCTACCAGCTTCGCCGTCGTCGGTCACCAGCTCAACGAGCCCCTAATTGCCGAGGCAATTGTGCACCTAGGGCCGGTCGGCTTAGCGCCCTATGCTACCCCAGGCAGCGAGGAGCTGCCCGATTCTATCGAGCCTTTCGTGGGGACGCATAATGCTATCTTGCTTTCTAACCACGGTGCCCTCACCTACGGTCCCGATCTAAAGAGCGCCCAATTCCGTATGGAGAGCCTTGAGTTCTATGCCAAAATCACGGCGCTTAGCCATCAAATGGGCACCCCTAGACCCCTGTCCGCTGCGCAAATTGCCCAACTGAGGCAGGCAGCAGGCCCCACTAACTAGAACTAGCGGAGCCTGTGCTTTTGCCTATGTTTTTTCGTTAGGAAAGATCATGCCTGATTCGATGTTCTTACTGCGTGCTTCCTGCTGTAACTGTTCCAACATAGCTTCCCACTCGGCGCGCGTGGTTTCTGGTTTCTTGGGATAGGAGTCCCATTTGGCATAGTACTCCTCGAGTTCTGCATCGGTCATAGCAGGGCGGAGCAGGCTTCTCCTTGATGCCCGGTCATGGATCATGAGCATAAAGGATTCACCCAAACGTATTGGGCCCGTTGTCCCCGCGCCACTCGACTTAGCATAGACTTGATGATGCTCCCGCTGGCAAAACGTGCACCTAGTGATTTTGTCCAGAATAGGGGGTAAGGTCTCCTTGCCCAAAGTTGTTGGTCCCCGCACTTCTATTTCTGATACCTGTATCACGCCATCGCAGCGGGGGCATCTGGGAGCGATGAACAGCGCATAATACTCGCGAAAGTATACAGAGAAAACACTGATGGAAAAGAGAATTAAGGCGAGCGACAGCAGCCCAAAGCGCCAATCGTAAATCCCGAGATGTTGGCCTAAGCCCAAATAGAGCAGGGCCCCTAGGAAGACTAGGGTGGAGCCCACCAGCATGGTAACGGCTTTAACCTTGGCTTTTTTGTACACTACGATTACCTCCCTCCTATTTATATTAGTTAGCCAACTATGGCAATAGTCCTGCCTCGGCCCTACTATCCGTTTTTTACTAGTTAAGTAATGCTTTCTGCCGTGTTGGCAGGAATGGTATGTTTTATAGCCAATATGAATATTAGGTTCACTAAATATATCTAAGAGGAGTGACAAGATTTATGGCAACTCTAATTAAGAATGGCAGAATCTACACGATGGCAGGCCCAATAATTGCAGGCGGTAGCGTCTTGATCGAAAACGGCAAGATTACTGCTGTAGGCAAGGATGTGGTGGCCCCGGCCAATGCCACCATCATTGATGCTGCTAGCCGCATGGTGCTACCTGGCATGATTGACGCCCATAGCCACCTGGGCATGGTGGAAAGTGCTATCGGTTCGGAAGGCTCGGATGGTAACGAGGCGACAGCCCCGAACACAGCCCAAATGCGGGCCATCGATGGAATTAACCCGCTAGACATTACCT
>CALNBW010000473.1 GCA_937874815.1 uncultured Bacillota bacterium
GCCAGCGATATAGTGTAGAGTCATCTGCAGGAACCGAGGGCTTCTCGTTTCCCTGAGACAGGGCCTCCTCGATACACTCGGATGCATAACGCTTGTAAGGGACGAGGCAGTCAGGTAGCTCATGATGAATCTTGCCGCATTCCATGCAACGTAGGCGGCGAATGCGCAATAGCCTAACTTGGCCCATAGCATCTACAAACTTACGATCCCTACTATCAATAACCTTAAGCTTACCTTCGCAACAGGGGCATGGCACCTTTTCTGCACACCTAACAAAAAACGCCGGAAGGCTTTTCAACCAGCGCATAATCTGATACGATGATCATGCTTTTGGTGGGGACGTCTCCTGCGAATTTTAGGCGATTGCGCATGGGAGACGTCCTTTTCCTTTCCCAAGATAAGGCCATTATATATGGCAATCCTTGGACAGGCAATAACATCAGCTTTTGGACTCTTAAGGGTGGCAGAAACACCTAGACAATTTAATCATGTACTCCTACAGATCATAATGCTTGCAGTACCGGCTACATAAGTGACTTGAACCCAATCCTCGCTAGTAGATGATGCTCCTAGCGGGGACTTTAATTAGCTTTGGATTTTTCCAACTCACCTCTTATCTAAACGCCTTAGGTCGAATAGCCGCTCGGCGGTGATGCTAACGCTCTCCGGCCCAGTTCTGCGCACAGTGCCTTCTACCAGCAACAGAGCGCAGCCGAGGGCTACTTTAGCATATTTCTCCTGGGCCTGTGGGAGCACCGTTATATCTATTAGTCCCTGTTCATCTTCAATGGTAAGGAAGATGACCCGTTGTTTGCTTTTAGTTGGCGGCATTTGCCGGGAGACGATGATCCCGGCCACTCTTACTTTGTGCCCATCGCGACATTGGCGTAGCTGGCTGCTCGTTATCGCCTCGTAGCTAGTGAGCAAAGGGCGAAATTGCTCCAGCGGGTGCCCGGAGATATACAGCCCGGTTAGCTCTAATTCGGTAAGGATGGTGGCCTGTTTATCTTGCGGGTTAGTAGTTTGTTTGGGTTTTTCGGGTGCAGCCGCCAAGGGAAGCACACATTGCCCAGGGGGCTGGTTGGTTTTGTGTTGCCCGTTGACGGCTAGTTGCATCGTCAGGTCGCGAGCCGATCCAAAGGCCTGCAGGGCACCAACTCGAATCAGGTTGTGCACTGCTTTTTGGGGCAGCTGCACTCGCCAAAGGAAATCGGCAAAAGAGGTAAAGGGACGTTCACTGCGCGCGGCACAGATATCGGCAATGTGCTTGTCATTTAAGCCTTGTAGAGCCTTTAACCCAACGCGGATGCCACCATCTGCGAGGGTAAAATCGGCCTCGCTGGCGTTAACGTCGGGAGGGTAAATAGGGATGCCCAGGAGGCGAGCCTCGTGCAGAATTACTCGTGGCGGATAAAACCCCATGGGCTGATGATTAAGCAGCGCCACTAAGAAATAGGCTGGGTAATGAGCCTTTAAGTAAGCGGTGTAATAACCCGTAAGCCCAAAGGTGGCAGCGTGGGCCTTGTTAAAGCCATAGGAGGCAAAGGCTGCTAATTGCGCAAACACCTGGCTTGCGGTTTGTTCACTTACACCACGGTTAACGGCTCCAGCCACAAATTCTGCTTCCAAGCCAGCAATTTCTTCAGGCGAACGTTTATGGGTTATAAAGCGGCGCAGAAGGTCAGCCTGGCCCAGCGAAAAACCAGCTAGGGTGCTAGCCACCTGTAATACTTGCTCCTGGTAAATGATCACCCCATAGGTAGACTCCAAGACCGGTTTCAGGCTGGAGTGGGCGTAGCTGATCGGCTCTAGCCCGTGGCGTCGCCGGATAAAGGGCGCAACCATATTGGCCTGCATGGGGCCAGGGCGCATGAGTGAAATATTGGCCACTATGTCGCTAAAGCAAGTGGGTTGCAACTTACCTAATAGCTCCCGCATGCCGGGGCTTTCTAGCTGGAATAGTCCTACTGTTTTGGTAGAGCGGAGTAGGGCATACACCGCTGGATCGTCAAGGGGCAGATCTTCTAAACGTAGTTGAATACCATCTCGCTTAAGCCGCTGCACCGTTTCTTCAATAGCCGAGAGAATGCGCAGCCCCAAAAGGTCCATTTTCACTAGCCCTAGATATTCAATGTCATCTTTGTCGTATTGGGTAATGATTACCCCCTTAGCACTCCACTGCAGGGGTACTAGATTAGTCAGCGGTTGCCGGCTTATAACCACGCCGCCCAGGTGTACGCTCAGGTGGCGGGGGAAACTGTCTATTTGCTGGCAAAAATGGAGCAGCGTGTCCCAAGGTTCGCCTTTAGGAAACTGCCCCTGTAGTTCTGGCAAAGAAGCGATTGCCGCCTCCATGCGGTCGGCAGCGATGCGCGGTAAGAAACGGGCCAAGCGGGCAACTTCTCGCTTGTTAATGTCCATTGCCTTAGCTACTTCTCTTAAAGCACTGCGGGCAGAAATAGTATTCACTGTGCCCACCATGGCCACACAGTGGCTGGAATACTTATTATAAACGTAGGTTAAAACCTCGTCGCGGCGGCTGGAATCGAAATCAAGGTCGATATCGGGCATTCCTTTGCGCTCCGGGTTAAGAAAGCGCTCAAAAAGTAGGTCATATTGTAGCGGGTCAACGGTAGTAATACCGAGCAGATAAGCCACCAGCGAGTCGGCTGCCGAACCTCGCCCAGCACAACGGATGCCTTCTTGGTTGGCATAGTTAACAATATCCCAGACCACTAGGAAATACTCGCAAAAGCCAAGTTGCTCGATAATGCTCAGCTCGTGCTCTAGTCGTTCTTGTGCTAAGACTTTTTGCTGCTGCGGGTAACGTTTATCTAGCGCTTGCTGGCAAAGCTGGCGCAGAAGGCCCGGGGCCGTTTGCCCTGCCGGTAAGGCGAAGCAAGGAAAGTGATATTCACCTACAGGCAGCTGTAGCTGGCAGCGCTCGGCTATCTGCAAGGTGTTAGCGAGCGCCTCTGGATA
>CALNBW010000474.1 GCA_937874815.1 uncultured Bacillota bacterium
AAAACGTATGTCTCTTGATTGCCGGCAAACCTGTTGTGCCCGCCAAGTGTAAGGTGTCCAGAAATAAACTTATGGCAGATTTTGATGCCTCCATAGTTGCCCAGTTACTAGCTACACCCGGCGAGCATACTATTGCTCTGATAGGTACTATGAACGGAACCTCTTTCTACGGGTTTGATACCATCAGGGTAATTTCTCCAAGCAAGTAACTTAGAAAGGTTGACCAAATCAAAGAAGGTAGCTAATGAGAACGTAGCCCTTCTGCGTGGGCTCGATTCTGTTGTTTTTCCGTAGCTGCCTATGGGCCTTGATAAAAACCGAGCATCTTCCACATACTATAGGAAATGTAACCCTATCTGGGAGGATGAAAATGGTAGAGTTCCGGCCCGTTACTAGGCAGAACTTTGAGCAGGTCACGGATATCAGGGTCGCTGCCCATCAGGTGGATTTCGTTGATAGTGTCGTCTACTCGCTAGCACAGGCATATGTACTTGGAGAAGATTGTAAACCGTTTGCTATCTACCATAATGACGAGGTGATAGGGTTCATCATGTTTCGCTATGCCTTTGACCGTAAAAGAACTGAGGTTGCTAGCCTTATCATCAGCAAGAAGCACCAAAATAAAGGGTATGGGACCAAGGCGTTTGAACTAGCCATGCAGTTCCTGAAAGACGAAGGCAAAACGGAGGTTGTGCAACTGGATTACAATCCCGCAGATCTGGTGGCCAAGCGTATTTACGAACGCCACGGGTTTGCCCCAGTTCGGCGAGAGGAATGTGGCGAGATCTTGATGGAAAGAGAGTTGTCTACCTACTCTGGAGGGTAGAGCCAGTTAACTGAGAACAAAGGCGTGCGGTCTGAAGCTTACCGCACGCCTTTCTGCTGCTACGGGGACGGTCGCTTTGGCTGGTGAAAGAGGGGTTGGCAGGTTGTACCGCAATATAATCCTTGTGGCCTGGGTTCAACGTTTGTTAAACTATTCCTGGCAGCGGCATCGCCAAGACACCGGGGTAAGAAAGGGGAATGGCCCACAGAATGAACTACGTGATAGCAGATATTCATGGACAATATGCTATGTTGCTGGACATGCTGGAGCAAGTAGATCTTGGCCCTTCCGATCAACTGTATGTACTAGGAGATCTCACTGATAGGGGGCCTGATTCGCTAGCTGTTGTCCGTTACTTAATGAACCAAAGCAATGTGCAGGTCATTCGTGGTAACCATGACCAGATGCTGCTCAACTACTTTGCTGGTAAGCCCGGTGCTGAGGAGCGCTGGATGCGTAATGGGGGGCAGGTAACACTAGACGCCCTGCTATCAATCACCAGCGAAGAGCGGAACGCAATTCTGGATTGGTTGGCTAGCCTTCCCCTACATCTGCTTCTAGATGAATACATTTTAGTGCACGCTGGCTTAAGGATGCGGCCCCACGAGTCAGTAACCGACCTCCTTAACCAGCAAGAGCTAGACGATCTTATTTGGATTAGGGATGATTTCTACCTGCAGGCTGCCGTGAAGCAGCATGTAGTCATTTTCGGGCATACGCGAACGCCCCGGCTCTACGGACAGGAGATTTGCTCAATCTGGCATGATCCCGTGCATCGTGACAAAATTGGTATTGATTGCGGTGCCCACGCGGTGGAAAACGGGGGTCGCCTAGCCTGTTTGCGACTAGACGATATGCAAGAGTTCTACGTCGGCTAGCAGCCCCAGGGACAGTTGGGGTTATTGCATTCGTAGGGGGGCTCCGCTGGTGCGACCGCCCTCGGTGAGCCTTGGGGGCGGTTCTATTCCCGCCCTATGAGTTAATAGCCCACCAGCGCTCACCCCGCCTTGTGTTTAGTTGCTATCACTTGCTTTTAATTGTGTCACATTATAAGCTAGAGGCAGGAGGTGGAGCGAAGTGCATGCTAGTGAAGAGTTTGTTACTGCGCAGGCTCTGGCTGAGGCCCTTAGTCTTTCCGTTGAAACTGTTTGGCGCTACACTCGACAAAATCGAATTCCGTACGTTGTTTTAGGTAATCGGCAGTATCGTTATAACTTATCTGAAGTCCTAGCATCGCTGTCGGGCTCGCAGGAAGGCAACGTAAAGGAGAGTAGGGCCGAGTACCAAGCAAACGACAGTGTTGGGCAAAAGAAGCTAACCTATCAGGACTATCTTGAACTACCAGAGGAGTCTGGATTCCGTTACGAAATTCTTGATGGGATATTGGTAAAGGACCCGTCACCAATTGTAATTCATCAGCGCATATCACGTAATTTGCTGTTTGCTCTTGCCGCTTACTTCGCCAAAGCAGATCCCGGCGGTGAGATGTTTTGTGCCCCGCTAGATGTCACTTTAGGAGACTATACTGTTGTCCAACCCGACATTTTCTATATAGCAGAGGGGCAGAAAGAGCTTGTGCTGCGGGAACGTATTGATGGTCCGCCAACGTTAGTGGTTGAGATCCTGTCGCCTTCAACTAGCCGCAAAGACCGCTTAAGCAAACTCCGTGTTTATCAGCAGGCAGGAGTTCTCCATTATTGGTTAGTAGACCCTGAGGAAAAGACGATGGAGTGCCTTGCCCTGAAAGATGGAACGTATGCCATTGTAGCCGGTGGCATGGATGAAGATATTGTAGAACCGCCCAGCTTCCCAGGGCTAACAATAGAGCTCAGTAACTTGTGGGGCAAGTGAGTTTGGACCAACCAAAGTGGCCGTCCGAGATTGCTGATAAAGGTCGTAGTCCTGCTCGCGCGCGTGTGGCCTGGTACTGT
>CALNBW010000475.1 GCA_937874815.1 uncultured Bacillota bacterium
CCAGTGGAGGTAGTCGGCCTGTCTGAAGTGCCGGAAGCCGGCGAACCTTTCATGGTGTTAGCAGATGAAAAAGAAGCTCGTTATTATTCCGAGTTAATGCGCAGCAAGAAACGCCAGAGTGACCTGCAAGTAGTGCAGCGGGTTTCTCTTGATGACCTGTTCTCACAAATTCAGCAGGGGCAGACGAAAGAGTTGCGTATCATTATTAAGGCCGATGTGCAAGGCTCCATAGAAGCGCTCAGCCAGTCTCTCATCAAGCTGAGCAACCAAGAAGTAGAGGTAAAGATAATTCACGAGGCCGTGGGAACAGTAAATGAAAGCGATATCTTGCTGGCTACTGCTTCGGACGCGATTATCGTTGGCTTTAACGTCCGACCGGACGCCACTGTGCGCAAGCTGGCGGAACAACAAAAGGTAGACATTCGGCTTTATCGCATTATTTACGATGCTATCGAAGACGTGCAGAAGGCAATTAAGGGCTTACTGGCACCGGTCTATAAAGAAGTGGTGCTGGGCCAAGCTCAAGTGCGGCAGGTATTTAAAGTCAGTAAGGTTGGCACTATTGCTGGTTGCTACATTACCGATGGCAAGATGATCCGGCAGGCGCAGGCAAGACTGATTCGCAACGGTATCATCGTGCACGAGTCGCGTATCGAATCATTGAAACGATTCAAGGATGATGCGCGAGAGGTGGCCACCGGCTATGAATGTGGTATTGGCTTAGAAGGCTTCAATGATATCAAAGAAGGCGATATAATCGAGGCATTCGCCATGGAGGAAGTGCCCAAATAAATCGCCCAGTGAGGAGGATGGTCATGACTCAGTATCGCGCAGAAAGATTGCAGGGTCTCATGCAAGCTGAACTCAGCGATATTATTCATAGTTCGCTTAAAGATCCGCGGGTTGGCTTTGCGTCCGTTACCGCTGTGGATGTCTCCAAGGATTTGCGGCATGTCAAGGCTTTTGTTAGTGTCATGGGTGAGCAAGCGGAGCAGGAAGAGACGCTGGCGACCCTGAATAATGCTGCAGATTATATTCGCACTGAGATCGGTAAGCGTATTCGGCTCAAACATACGCCGGAGATCATTTTCCGCTTGGATAAGTCAATTGAACATGGCTCTCACATCAACGCCCTGTTACGTAAGTTGGAACAGGAGCAAGACGCGAAGCCGGGGCCTCAGGATGATTAGTGATAGCCTTAGGGAAGTAGCGGCTGCCTTGCAAGAGGCTAGCCGCCTACTTTTGTTAGCGCACGTTTCGCCCGATGGCGATAGCCTCGGTTCCTTGTTGGCTTTACGCCAGGTTTTGCTACGCAGCGGTAAACAAGTAAGCGTTTATGTGCCCGGTGGGGTGCCGCTCAGATATCAGTTTTTGCCTGGGGCAGACACGGTGTTGTCCAAACCGGAGCAGTTGCCTGATGAGCCAGCTACGATTGTGGTGCTTGACTGTGGGGAATGGGAGCGAGTGGGCCTGCCGGCTGACCGGTTTGCCGGGCAACCCATCGTCAACATTGATCATCACCGTACCTCTTGTGGCCTCGGACAAGCTAACTACATCGATAGCGAAGCGGCTGCTACGGGCCTATTGCTGCTACGGTTGTTCTCCCATTGGGAAGTGGCACTTGATGTGCCGGTCGCCACTTGTCTTTATGCCGCAATCGCCAGTGACACCGGCTTCTTCCGCTACAGCAATATGACTGCGGAAGTACATCTGGCCGCGGCCACTTTGCTGACTGCTGGTGCCGATCAAGTGCAGATCTACGAAAATCTGGAGAAGAAATCGTTTTCCTACCTTAAGGCCCTAGCGCTGGTCTTAGAACGCCTAGATGCCTTTGCTGATGGCAAGGGGGCCTATAGCTATCTTACTTTGGCTGATCTAGACAGCCTCGGTCTTACTAATTCCGAATCCGAAGGCCTAGTCAATTATCCCCGTTCAGTGGCAGGCATTCAGGTGGCAGCGTTTCTGGTAGAAATGGAACCTGAGGTCTATAAGGTAAGCTTACGTTCTCGGGCACCGCTAGATGTTAGCACTCTGGCTGCTTTGTTCGGAGGCGGAGGCCACGCCAGAGCTGCCGGCTGTACCTTGCATGGCAGTATAGATGATTGTCTGCAGCAGCTGTCCGAGGCCGCTGTTAGGATGGGCTAACCCTATGACAGTGCACGGGTTTATTAACTTACTAAAGCCCCCGGGGCTTTCTTCCCACGCCGCTATAGCTAAAATCCGCCGCATCTTGGGGACCAAGGCAGTAGGCCATGCGGGTACCCTTGATCCGGCCGCCAGCGGTGTGTTGCCTTTGGCAGTAGGCAAGGCGACCCGGTTGCTGGAGTATCTGGTGGCACAGGACAAGACCTATATTGGCGAAGCGACTTTTGGCGTTGCTACCGATACCTTAGACCAAGAAGGCCAGATTGTCTGGCAGGCCCAAGTGCCACCAGCCATTGACCCAGCTGCCTTAACGGCTGTCTTAAGCGCCATGATTGGCAGCCAAGAACAGATACCCCCGGCGTATTCAGCGATCAAGCATCAGGGGCGTCCCCTGTATGATTACGCGCGGGCTGGAGAGGTCGTTCAGGTCCCAGCGAGGCAGATTGTGATCCATTCCCTATCCGTTAGAGATTTTCGGGCAAGCCCCTGGCCCAGGTTACTTTTTCAGGTGAACTGCTCTAAAGGC
>CALNBW010000476.1 GCA_937874815.1 uncultured Bacillota bacterium
CAAGGGGGTTAAGCGGTTACCGCGAGTGCTTAACGTGAGCGAAGTCGAAGCCTTGCTTAACCAACCCAGCTTAGACAATGTACATAGTATTCGTGACAAAGCTATGCTAGAAGTTATCTATGCCACCGGTATTCGGGTCAGCGAATTAGTTTCCCTAGACCTATTGGATATCAGCCTAGAGGCGGGCTACCTGCGCTGCTTGGGCAAAGGCAACAAAGAGCGTATCGTGCCTTTAGGATCAGTTGCAGTTAAGTATTTGGAGCTGTACCTAGAGGTAGCGCGCCCAGAGATTGTCAAACGCAGTGGTGAGACTGCTCTTTTCGTCAATCATCATGGCCGCCGCCTCACCCGACAAGGATTTTGGAAAATTATTAAGCGCTACGCTAAAGAAGCAAATATCGATGAGAATATCACCCCGCATACTTTACGCCACTCCTTTGCGACTCACCTTCTGGAAAATGGCGCTGACTTGCGCTCTGTGCAAGAAATGCTGGGGCACGCCGATATTTCCACAACGCAGATTTACACCCATATTACCCGCAATCGCCTGCAGGAAGTGTATCGCAAATCCCATCCCCGTGCCTGACCCTAGGCCAGCGATGTCTGGCTCTAGGCGCTCAGTGGGATTACGGCCAAGTCTTGATCAAACCTGTTCCTGCCGGACTTTAACAAGCCGATTGTTAGTCGGGGAACAGGTTTTGCATCTAGCAAGGAGATGAATCGCATGGCAAGAGTGATTATTATTGTTCTGGATAGCCTAGGTATCGGCGCTCTACCGGATGCCCACCTGTTTGGAGATGCGGAAAGCAACACTCTGGCGCACATTCTTGATGCTGCTCCTGTGGCTTTGCCCCATCTGCAGCAGCTAGGCCTGGGCAACCTTATAAGGCATTCGCGATTACCTGCAGTTGACAAGCCCTTGGCTTATGTGTTGCGCTTAGCGACCCAGTCCCCGGCAAAGGACACTCTGACAGGCCATTGGGAAATGATGGGCTTCCCGATGGCGCAGCCCTTTGCTACCTATCCCCACGGCTTTCCTGCCAGCGTGATTGAGCACCTGGCTGAACTCAGTGGGCGCGAGATCATTGGTAATATCCCCGCATCGGGCACAGAGATTATTCGCGAGTTAGGTCCGGAGCAGAGGCGTACCGGAGCGTTAATTGTCTATACCTCTGCCGACAGTGTGCTGCAGATTGCCGCCCATGAGCAGGTTGTGCCCTTGGCGGAACTTTATCATATCTGCGAGCAGATCCATACTTTCATGCTACAGTCAGAACACAAAGTGGCCCGGGTGATCGCACGCCCATTTATTGGCAAATATCCGCATTACCAGCGTACCAGCAATCGTCGCGATTTTTCTGCCAGTCCGGGCTATACTCTATTGAATCGTATCGTGGAGTCGGGGGGCGAGGTCTTAGGGGTAGGCAAGATCGCCGATATTTTCGCTGGCAGTGGCATTAGCAGTAATCAGAAGACAGCTAGCAACGAAGCAGGCATTGCCGCCACATTAAGCTTGATCAAGGCCAGAGGCGGTAGCCTGGTCTTTACGAATTTGGTCGATTTTGATTCGCTTTATGGCCACCGCAACGATGCCCGGGGCTATGCCCACGCCTTGCAGTTTTTTGACCAAGCTCTGCCGGAGTTAATGGCTGCCTTGGCTCCTGATGATCTGCTTATTATTACTGCTGACCATGGCTGTGACCCCACTACACCAGGCAGTGATCATTCGCGCGAATATGTTCCAGGAATTCTTTACAGCCCCCGCTTGGCCGGTGGTTATCGTTTGCCTGACGCCGATAGTTTGTGCTGGATTGGCCATACAACGGCCGTATGGTTAGGGTTAGCGCCACCAGCCTGTGGTAAGAACATTTTGGAGGGTGTGTAGCAGTGTTAGCAGTTGAGATTATCGCCAAGAAGCGGGATGGTTTTGAGCTTAGTACTGAGGAATTGCAGTGGTTAGTCTCTGAGTATCTAGCAGGTAAGGTACCCGACTACCAGATGTCTGCTTGGTTGATGGCTGTTTACCTGCGGGGGATGACTGTGTCCGAAACTGTGGCCTTAACCGAGGTTTTCTTGGCTTCTGGCCAGCAGATGGACTTGCGCTCCTTACCCAGACCTACAGTAGACAAACATAGCACTGGCGGCGTCGGAGATAAGACCAGCTTGATATTGGCCCCTTTGTTAGCAGCGGCCGGGCTAATTGTGGGCAAACTCACCGGGCGTGGCCTAGGACATACGGGCGGGACCATTGATAAACTAGAGAGCATCCCTGGTTTTACAGCAGATCTTAGCGATGCCGCTTATTTACAGAACCTGCGCAATATCGGCCTCAGCATGATCGGTGCGGGACCCACTCTAGCCCCAGCCGATAAGCGGGTTTATGCTTTGCGCGATGTGACTGCAACCGTCGGCAGTTTCCCGCTAATTGCTAGCTCGATTATGAGTAAGAAATTAGCCGGCGGCGCGGAGCATATTGTACTGGATGTTAAGTATGGCCGGGGGGCCCTAATGCCCACCGTAGCGGCGGCGCGGGAGTTGGCCGAGGCAATGATGTCGATTGGCCAGCATTTTGGCCGCAAAATGAGTGCTATTTTGAGCAACATGAACCAGCCGTTAGGCTATGCAGTGGGCAATAGTCTGGAGGTAAAAGAAGCGATAGATGTGTTACAAGACCGTGGCCCCCAGGATGTCCGTGAGCTAGTATTAGCACTCGGCGCAGAGCTAATGGTCAGTACTGGCCTTAGTGTAGATAATGCCAGTGCCCAGAAGAGGCTCGAGCAGTTATTGGCCAGCGGCGCAGCTTGGGAGAAATTTCTGCAATTTGTGGAACTACAGGGCGGCGACCCCCATTACTTGTTGGAGCCGAGCTTGCTACCAACTAGTAGCCAGCAGTTCACCCTTGTTTCCGCTCAAACGGGTTATGTGGCGGCCCTTGATGCCCTCTGTATTGGCCAGTGTGCAGTCAAACTGGGGGCAGGCCGTATCCAACAGGATTCCGAGATTGACAAGGCCGCTGGCATAGTTTTGCTCAAGAAACAGGGCGAGGCGGTGCAGAGGGGCGAATCGCTGGCGATTCTCCATGGGAATAGCCAAGAGTTGCTGCTTCAGGTGGCACCAGAGGCTATCAGGGCTTGGCAGTTTACCGAGCAGCGGCCTGAGCCTCAACCTTTGATCGCAGCAACTCTACGCCCTTAGTTTTACTGGTAAATGTAGCTAAGAATGTTCTGCAGTCTGCATGATATCTTTTCCCGCAGGCAAAGCTAATTGTAAATGTTGTAAGGGGGAATTGGTGTGCGACCCTGGAGGTATTTTGTAGCCTTTAGCTTGCTCATCGCATTGCTTACACCTACCGTTAGCCTAGCTAGGGCTAATCCGAATAGCCTGCTGCCAGTAATGGCTACTGCTGTAGAGGAAAATCTTAATGCCAAAGCTGCAGTGTTGATGGACATGGGAACAAAACAAGTGTTATTGAGTAAGAACCCCGACGAGCGCTTACCGATCGCTTCAGTCACCAAAGTAATGACTTTGTTATTAGCGTTGGAGGCCCTCGAGACGGGACAGATCAAACTGGGGGATAAGGTCACCGCCTCGCCCCATGCTTGCTCTTACGGAGGAGCGCAGATTTACCTGGAGCCGGGAGAGCAGTTTACGGTTGAGGAAATGCTCATGGCGGTGGCGATCAAGTCGGCTAACGACGCGGCTGTAGCCTTAGCTGAACATGTAGCCGGTTCCGAGTCGGCATTTGTGGCTGCAATGAATCAGCGGGCCCAAGAACTAGCTATGGAGAACACCCATTTTGTTAACGCCTGCGGTCTAGATAATGTCAGTGTAACTGGGAAGCAAGGCGATCAAGGGTATTCCACAGCTCGGGATGTAGCCCTGATGTCGGCGGCTGTGCTCAAGTATCAAGACATGCTTAAACCTTGGCTAACCACACGGATTACCTATCTGCAGCGAGCCAAGGGGCCGGTAGAGCTGTATAACACGAACCATCGCTTCTTACGAGGCTATTCGGGCGCAGATGGCCTGAAAACCGGGCTAACTGATACCGCAAAATACTGCTTGAGTGCGACGGCGGAGCGAGATGGATTCAGGCTGATCGCTGTAGCCTTGGGGGTGCCTTCTGATGAGTTGCGTTATCAGGATGTGGCCCAGTTACTCAACTATGGTTTCGCGAATTACATAGGACGGGTCATGGTGCCAGCTGGAAGCGAAGTTGCCTCTGTGCAGATAAACCGCGGCCGGGAGCAGCAGATCACTCTCACTACCAAGCTGCCCCTCGCTGTCTTGCTCAAGAAGGGGCAGTCTCTCGACGAAATTGCGCAGCAGGTGGAACTACCCACTAAGGTATTTGCTCCCATTAGTAGTGGAGACCGCTTAGGTGTGCTGCGGTTGGTTAAAGGCAACGAGGTGTTGGCCGAAACCGATCTAGTGGCGACGCAAGATGTGCTGAAAATAGGGCTCTTTGGTAATTTTGTGCGTCTGCTGCGCCATTGGTTAGGAAGTTAGCGCAAGAATTTATAGATAAAGGGACTGTCCGCGGACAGTCCCTTTTGCAGTCAGCTGGTCCCTGAATAAAGGTGGAATTATTTGCTGCAAAAGAAGGAGAGCGGAACGTGTTATGAGAATAATAGAACAGAGGGTAATAAACTTTTAGGGGGGTCTAGATTGCAGATCGAGCTGGAAACGAGGCACCGTACTTTAGTTGTGCGCTTAACCGGTGAGCTGGATCATCATACGGCGGACAGTCTGCGCACCGCCATTGAAGATGAACTAGATCGCGACGTGGCTACATCTGTCTTGCTTAACCTTCAGGGGCTGACATTTATGGATAGCTCGGGGTTGGGGGTTATCTTAGGTCGCTATCGACGCCTGAGCCAAATGGATGGCCGCATGGCTGCCTGCTGCCTTAACCAACAAGTGAAGCGTATTTTCGAGCTATCGGGCCTAACCCGCATCATGGGTATCTATCCGACCGAGCAGCTAGCTTTAGAGCAACTGTAGGGGGGCAGCCAAAAATGCAAGTCAAGAACCGTATGCAACTTTCTTTCCCTAGTCTGTCGCAAAACGAGAGTTTCGCTCGACAGGCCGTTGCCGCCTTTGCCCTACAAGTAGGCGATTGGACGCTAGTAGAACTCGATGAAATTATGACGGCAGTATCTGAGGCGGTCACTAATGCCATTATTCACGCCTACGACGATGAAATAGGCGAAGTGCGCATTCATGCTAGTATCCTGCAGGGCGATGGCATTGAAATCGTGGTTGAAGATGATGGCATCGGTATCGAGGATGTCGCACAGGCGATGGAACCGATGTTCACCACCAAATCACAACAAGAGCGAACTGGCATGGGCTTCTCATTCATGGAAAGCTTTATGCATGAGCTGACTGTAACTTCTGCGCCCCAACAGGGTACTTCAGTACGCATGGTAAAGTGGTTAACTACGCGGCCTGATACGCAGGTATAGGTAACGCTATGCAGGAACCGGAGAAAAGATTGCCGTTATTGACAGACGAGGAAACCAAGCAGCTAATCGCACTGGCTCAGGCTGGTGATACCTGGGCTCGTGACCGTCTGGTTAACTGCAACTTGCGCTTGGTTCGTTCGCTGATTGGCCGTTTTGCCCATAGGCAGGTGGAGATGGAAGATTTGTTCCAGCTCGGTTGCCTGGGGTTAATTCGGGCCATTGACCGGTTTGACTTAGGTCAAGATGTTCGCTTTTCAACCTATGCTGTCCCGCTTATTCTGGGGGAAATTAGACGCTTTTTGCGGGATAATGGGCCAATCAAGGTTAGTCGCGGCCTCAAGGAGCTTGCTGTCAGAGCCAAACGGGAACGGGAGACGCTGAGCACATCCTTAGGAAGAGAAGTAACGATTGAAGAACTAGCTGCTGCAATGGACGTTAAAGCCGAAACGCTGCTGTTAGCGCTGGAAGCCACTAGTACCCCTACTTCACTACAAACAGAAATTTACCAGGATGACGGCAGCCCCATTTATTTGCTGGATCATCTAACCGACGAACGGGAACCCGCTGATGCTTGGACGGATAACATAACTCTGCGCACGGTTATCGCTGAGTTGGCCCCGCGTGAACAGCAAATCATTAAAATGCGCTACTTTGAGGGCAAAGCGCAGACGGAAACGGCTAAGTGCTTAAACGTATCTCAGGTGCAAATCTCGCGACTAGAAAAGCGTATTTTGCAGAAGTTACGAGCGACATTAAGCAAATAAAAAACAGATTGCACCGTGCTAGTTGCAAGCCTAAGGCAGCAGTCGGCACGGTCTTTTTGATTATTTCCCGCCCGGGATGCTCATACTAAGAGCGACAAACTGATCAAAAGAGGAGGTGACCAACTGTGCTGTTTTCTGATACGCGTCATAGAATAGCGTTGCTGTCGTTGTTGTTGCTCTTGCTGACAATCATACTGTGGTTCGTGTGGTCTAACGCAGTTGACCGCATTCCAAAGGGAGGCACTCTTGTCATGCAGATAGACAGCAGCCCTGACAACTATCGGTTGGTGCACCCCTACTATTCTATTGCATCAAGGAGGGTGATGGTATGAGTACTTTAGTTCATGTTTTAGAGCTTGTGGGTGAATCAAAGCAAGGGTTTGAAGATGCAGTAAAAAATGCGGTGGAGCAAGCGGTGCGTCAGCACCCCGGCATTACCGGTGTGGAGGTCTACAACTTCACTGGCGATGTGGTAGATGGAAGAATTGTGGACTTCAAAGCAAATGTAAAAGTGGCTTGTGTACACGACCAGAAGTAAGCTTCTATACCCGGGCTGTCGCACTAGCGGTTTAGCAGAAGAGCATCAGTTGCGGCCCTAGTAGCTCGTAGCCCGACAGCTCGCTACGGTAAGGGGCCGAGGGGTCCTGCGTAGGCACAGTTGGCGCCAGCCAGTGCCCAGCAGTACCCCTCGGCCCCAAGCTATTTGCGACATGCCGCTTTTTTGCCAACCCATAATAGGAGGTGTAGCGCTAAGATGCCATCTCTCAAGGATAAACAAGCAATCAAACAGCAGCAGGCTTTGCAGCAGGAATACAAGGATTTAGCGCAGCGACAGAAGCCGAAGCGGCCCGTAGTGCGCAATGTATGTGTGGCGTTTCTAGTGGGAGGCCTAATTTGTGTTATTGGCCAGGCCCTGGCTCAGTTTTATCTACGACTAGGCTTTTCAGTTGAGGACGTTGGTAGCCCTACTACAGCTACCCTCATCCTAATTGCGGCCATACTGACGGGATTAGGTATATACGATGTGATTGGGCAGTTTGCGGGCGCGGGAGCAGCAGTGCCGGTGACTGGCTTCGCCAACTCGGTGGTATCAGCAGCCCTGGAGTACAAACGGGAGGGACTGGTGCTAGGTGTCGGTGCTAAGATGTTTTCTTTGGCTGGACCGGTGCTCGTTTTCGGCACCGTAACCGCCTTTGTTATTGGCATCATCAAGGCGTTACTGCGTTAGGAGGGGGCGGGCGATGCAGAAACGAAAAAGCGGCGCGCAAACCTTAGTGTTTTCCAGCCTGCCTCGAATCAAATCGGCAGCTACGGTTGTGGGGCCGTTGGAAGGGGAAGGTCCCCTTGGTAGTAGTTTTGATATGGTATATCCGGATCAGCTGCAGGACCATAAAAGCTGGGAAGCGTGCGAGCGTGCGATGATGAAAGAAGCGGTTCACCTAGCTTTGA
>CALNBW010000477.1 GCA_937874815.1 uncultured Bacillota bacterium
GTTTGCCGGATCATCATGATACCAAGCAAACTTATGGGGTGAGTGATTGGCCAGAACGGACTTGACCCGTTTGCCAGCAAGCTTGTCCTCGACTTGCCTAGCTAGAACATACGCCTCAGGTATCTCAATCATTTATCTCGTCCCCCTTCCTGCCGGGTGGTTTTCAAACTACCAGTTCTATTTTCTACCCCCTAATTCCTTCTGCCATAGCCTTTTTTCGCGAGCACTTTTAAGAGAATATTCCCCTCGCAAGCGAGCTTACCCTAGCCCCTAGCCCCGAACCTAGGGATAATAGGTCTGGTGAACTGCGATGGCAAGGAGGAAAAGCCGATGAAGAAGACTGAGCATCTGTTTACAGCTTTATATAACCGCCGTTCAGTGAGACATTTCAAACCGGACCCGATTGCGCCAGAGGTGCTGCATCGCATTATGGAAGCTGCCCGCTGGGCCCCCAGTGGCGGCAACGGACAAGCCCATGTTTTCGGCATTGTCACTGACGAAAATACTAAGCGGGCCTTGGCCCAAGCGGCAGGCGGGCAAATGTGGATTGCTGAGGCACCGGTAGTAATCGCGTGTTGTGCTAGGCTCTACAAGCCGGAAGAGGAAAGCGAGTTTAGCCAGGAAGTCAACAGGCTGCGCTGGGGAGGGGAAGCATACGACTGGTTTAGGAGTAGTCCCGATCCTCACCATATGGCGCTGTTGTTCATGAATTCAACCCCACTAATTCCGGGAGCATACATTCAGTTAGCGGCGGCGGCCCACGGTATCGGTAGCTGCTGGGTTGGCTTTTTGAACATTGCGCAGGTCAGCGACATTCTGCAGCTTCCCAATGATGTCCGCTGCTACTACCTTATGCCGCTGGGTTATCCAGCGGAGGAGAAGCGCCGCCCCCGTAAGCCGCTATCTGAGCTTACTTTTCGCGACACATGGAACCAGAGCTGGGATGCCGCTATTGCCTATCCCTCCTTTGGCGACTTAGTTCTCCGCCCTTACCAGCCGGCCGACGAGGAAGCTTGGCTGGCCACTTGGGCGCAAGTGGCTGTTACTTCGCGCGCTTGGGTTGTTCTGCATCATGGTAAGCCAACTTACAAGCGGGAATCACTGGAGTTAGTGGCTGAGTATAATGGTGAGATTGTCGGCTTTATGGATGTGGAGATAGAGTCAGAGCCGGGTGAACTAGGCTACGGAAAGGATAGCTGCTGCGGGTTCATTTGGGAATTCGGGGTGCGCCCAGACCACCAAGGCGAGGGCATTGCTAAGCGCCTGATTGCGGCAGCCGAGGAGTGGCTTAGCGCCAGAAGTATTCGTCGTATGGAATTCTGGTCAATGGACGAGCAGGCTCAAGCTTACTATGAGCACTTAGGGATGCAAGAGATGGAGCGGCACTGGCAGTTTTACACTCGCCTTCCGCAGGATGTAAATCAAGGCATGCGCGAACAGGACAAGTTCGGCCTGCAAATAGCCTTCGGTACCTGTCCTATAGACCATCTACCCGCTCTGAAAGGCAAGTACCGCATCCGCGAAGATGAGTTAGAAAAGCCCTTGATCTGCATCGGCTACGACTATCGCTGGTGAGCACGGCCATGAAATACACAGAGGAATTGAAATCACCGCTAGATATATATGGACTTTATCAGCGGCTAGGCTGGGCGGAATTCTTACAGCTTAATGCGGAACAGCTAGCTAAGGCCATGGAAGGAAGCTGGTACGTGCTCTATGTCTATGATGGGGATAGACTCATTGGCACCGGCCGAGTAGTTTCAGACGGAGTGATTAACGCCTATCTTTGTGGTCTAGGGGTAGATCAAGCATATCGCAATCGGGGAATCGGCACCAGCATGACTGAACAGTTAGTACAACGTTGCCAGCAGAGCAAGTTGCACGTCCAGTTCTTCTGCGAAGAACCTTTAGTACCGTTCTACGAGCAACGCGGCTTTGTCAAATTCGCTGTGGGCATGAAACGAGCGCACAAGCCAGACCTCGGAGGATAATTGCTAGCAAAGTATCAGGCTAGGTGCCCCAGCACTGTCGTCAGTCAGGAAATTCCACGACATAAACCTTGCCAAAGGATCCCATCAACACCAACCTATCGCCAACGGGAACTGGATATACTCCCTGATTGAAGTGTGAGAACATCTTCTTAGTATTGAACTCAGCATAAATATCTGGGCCTATGATTTTATTACCTGTTATCTCGTATGGGCCCCAACAGTAGTCGATGCCTTCCTCCGTTGCTTCGTTCTGGCGCGGTGTAAAGCCGGGGATATCAACCTCTTGGTAATTCGACTCGGGGTAGGCTGCGTAGGAAACCAGTTTCTGACTGGCTAAATCAAAATCTAGGCGAAGCTTGAAGTATAGGCCAACAGCTTCATCCTCGGCAATTGATTTCATAACATTAGCTCTAACCGCGAAACTGATTCGCTGCTCGCTGACCTCGCCTACGCCAGTTATCCAAGATGCGTTGTTCGGCTCTATTTGCATTTCCACAGGGTTTGGTTCCAGCTTGCCAGCAAAGCTGTACATAGCGTCACCCAAACCGACATCAGCTGCGTTTAACTTCGGTATCTTTATACGGGCAATAATCCGCTTGTTCAGTACGTCTATGTAGTAGAGGTATCGTTTACTGACTGCAAAGATCGAATCATCCAGTACTGCCACGAAGGTTACGCCATTGCTTTCAACCGGTATAGCCCAGGCTTTTACTTCTTTTACGCCATAGTTTTTTACACCGGCAAGATGGCTCCCATATGGCAACAGGAGGGAGATTAGCACAGCGAACTGAATGGCTACAAACATCTTTCTCCAAGAGGGCTTTATCACCCCCGTGCGTTTTATGGCCCAGAAGCCGAGGGCGGCCATGCCAAGAACAATAAGTACTACATTGCGGGCGAAAGCAAAATTTTGCATCCTATACCCGACCGCGGGGGCTGTAAAAAAAGATAAGGCCCCCATGATTGGCAGCCCTGCCAGAAGGATGAGCGTAATGCCCTTTCTTAAAGAGAGCATGGATGCCGTGTTGGTTAAGGCCAGGGCAACACTTAACAGTAGGGCGAAGTATGGCCACAGCTTGTTCATGTTGCGTAGCTGAAATGCCATGTAAAAGCCGACCAGAGCCAAGACCCAAGACGCTAAAAGAAAAGCCTGCCGGCGCAACTTTTGCATCTGCATTCCCCCCCAATCAGAGTTTATTTAGAGTCCTAGTAGTATATTCACCAACCAATTATGCAGAACCTTCTTACCCAGGACAAGGGACGGACCAAACGCCTGCAAATAGATGTAAGCAATGGGCGCTCAGTTATGCCCGTCTTAACCAGCGCCGTTGGATGATGCACCCGTGGCGAGTGACGGAAGAGAACAAGCAGATGGTAGAAGGCAACATAGTTCATTTGCTGGGGAGCTTTTTGCGCAACTCGAGTTTTTAGCATGTAATCTTCTGCTGGGTGATGCACCAAGAGGCTATAGCTCAGCGCTTGCTGGCGCCGTTACGACAGGAGCACGAATTTGAGCTACACCGTTTCTTACTTCTTTGTGCGCCAGGTGTATTACGCGAACGCTTGGAAGGTAGAGGTACGCCTCAGCAAATAGATGATGCTATTGCCCGTTTGCCCTTGTTTGAGCGGCAGAATACGTTAAGGCTAGATACTACCGACATAACGCCAGCGGAAGTAGCAGGGATAATTGCTGGCAAAGTGTCTGGCAAGGCAAGGGGGGATGAATGATGAGTAAGGTGCAAAACCAGGTTGAGATTGTGAGAATTGGGCCAGCTGATTATGGGGTTTTCAGCGCCCTTTTGGAGTGGCGACGCACAGGCAGGGAAAAGGTAGAGACGGCCGGGTATCAGACGGAGCGCTTACAGCATTTTGTGCAGCAGTACCGTGTTCTAGATTCAGAGATGTTCTTCATCTATGCAGCCAAAGTAAATGATAAACTCGTAGGATATATCAATGCCATAGTTATACCCAAGCCGGACCCGCGGCTGGGGATCATGTATGTTGACGAGCTTTGGACTGTCCCCCAGTATAGGGGAATGGGCATCGCTGGTAGGCTCCTTGATACAGTTATTCACCTAGCTAAGCGGCTTAACCTTTGGCGCGTCAGGCTATATGTAGGCGCTGACAATGATTCTGCCCGCACGTGTTATCATAAGGCCGGCTTTGTAGAGAAGGGGGACTGCCTCTTCTGCGAAGTGGATGTGGCAGAAATCAACTAATCATGATCTAAAGGGCGGGTGCCAGTATGAACATGGCCCCCGCCCTTGTTTGTAGCAGCGTTAGTATGAAAGAATAGATTGGCTAATGGAGAAACTGCGAAAAAGCTAGTTAAAGCTAATAGCGATCATGATAGGTTCTTTTGCGGGTAAAAGCCCCGCCCCGTTGTCTTGAGGCTAAAGCATACAGTGCAGGAACGGGTAGTAAGGCCACCCCTGACGCAAGAATGGCCAGGGATACATTGCCACGCACGGCCACAAGGCCGATGATTGGGCCACCAATCACTTGCCCCAGAGCATCCAGCTGAGCTGCCATCGAAAGTATGGTAGCTCTAACCTCTGACGATGGAATGTTACGGTTAACCCAGGCACTACGCAATGGATCATTAGTGCGTCGGAGCAGAGATGTGGCCAAGTAACAGCCAAC
Source organism: uncultured Bacillota bacterium (assembly GCA_937874815.1). Classification (GTDB taxonomy): domain Bacteria; phylum Bacillota; class UBA994; order UBA5500; family UBA5500; genus UBA5500. Next base: position 4,635 of record CALNBW010000477.1, read on the forward strand.
TGCAGCGTTAAAGTTGCCAGCTAGAGCAAAGGCAGTGACGCTCAGTATTAGGGCGCTATTTATAGCTACTAGCAATCCGCCAACTACTGATGAATGATGTAAGTTAGCTTTTTTAGTGAGTAACTGGGATACCAAGATGCTCATAACGGAGGTAACTCCGCTGATCAAACCGAACCAGGTGGCGATAGAAAGAGCGGGCACTGCGGGCAACTGGAAGCTGAGCACATGTACTTCCCAGAGCCGATCAATGCCTTCACTAGACAAGCCATAGAAGAAACCGACGCCTAGGAGCATTAGCAGGGCCGGCTGTTGGCGTACTGATTGGACGCCGGCTTTAAATGTATCAGCCATAGCTTGCCACGAGTTTCTATCTTGTTTGGGGGTCGGTTGGAACCCGGTCTCCGGCATGGCAAGTGCTAAAAAGACTGACAGAGCAACGAAGGCGGCTCCGCCGAAGACGATGGGTAACCCGAGTCCGATGTTTGCCAGTAATACACTGACGCCAATGCCAGCCAGTACACCGATTTGGCTGACTTGTGAGCCGTGCAGAAAAACGGCAGTCACCTTCTCCTCGCCTACTTCATCCGCGATCCACGCAGCATCCGCACCGCTAGTGAATGTATAGCCGATACCCCAGAGGGCTTGTGCTAGCAGAATAGCAGCAAAGTAAGGTAGAGTGCCTTCTACGATAAATCCTATGCCGATTACGAAAAAGCCAATAATCATTGATAATTTACGGCTATAAAGATCAGCAACGATGCCGGTTGGAATTTCAAATAGAAATGCAAAAATCTCTAAGCAGGTTCCAACAAGAATCAGCTGAAACGGATTAAGGCCTGCTACTTGAGTCCGATAGATAGTGGCCAGTGTCCAAACGGTTGAGTAGAAAAAACTTGATAAACCTTGCATCATTAGATAGATGGTATAAGCATTGAGTTGTTTGCGGAAAATTTTCAGCCCCCTAGAGTACCCTTTCGCCAATCCTACGTACAACACTATGGGTATTGGCTTGGAAATACCCTAGCCAGAAGCCGTAGGCCGCAGGGTTAAAGTCAAGTGCTGCTTCAATGTGGTCATGGTAAAATCAGTTATAAGCATTAGCGTCCCCCGCCTAACTCGGCACGCTTAAGAATATCGGAAGAGGGCAGCAGTTTCTCTGCATAACCATATTCTTTCAGTGTGCTATTAATGATCTCCATAGCATGCTCGTCAATGCCGTTCCAGGTGAGCATTTCCCGCCCACTTAACCGATTAAGCCAAGCTAGCGTCTTGATATCGCGATCGGCAAACGCCTGGCGTGCTGATGGCTCCAACCTGTCAAGCAGTATGTCGATCGGAAGCATATGCGCCGGCTCCTTGCGGGGGAAACCGCGATTATAGGCCCCGGCCTTTTCAGCGTCTAGGTTAAAGACTGGGTCTTCGTGAAACGCCCCTGAAATACCGTCTAATGCACCAGCATACAATGGCATGGCCATCAGGGCGTCAAAATTCGTTCCCTTGGGGGTTGTGATGCTAAACGCCTTGGCATTGCGAAAGCCAAAGCGCGGGTAATAATCGGGATGCCCATAAATAACAATTGCCCGATACCCAAAGCGCTTCGCTTCTGCAATGGTATGCCGCATTAACGCCGTGCCAACGCCGCAATGCCAATACTCGGGCAGGACGCTCAAGGGGCCGAACGTTAGCACCTCGTGTTCGCTACCTTCGCTGTTGATCACTTTGGCTTTGGAGTACATGACGTTTCCGACAATTTTTCCATCCGTTTCAGCCACATAATCTAGTTCGGGCACGAATGCTGGTACGCTGCGTAAAAGGTGCACTAAATAATGCTCGTCACAGGTTGGACTTGTAAATCCCCAAAATGCCTCCCGTGTTAGCTCTTCTACCGCCCGGTAATCGTTCGGAGTTTCTAGTCGTTAAGTCAAGTTCATTGCCTTACCCTCCAGTTGCGTTTCCCTTTGTGTTTGCTTATCATGCAGTATAATTCTACCATCTTGACCTTACTATTCTATAGAGATAATGCTTGCGAGCGGTTCTTTACCTGCTAGCCACCGCATATTGCTCGGTGTAGGTCAGCCTGCCACCTGTTCGTTCCGATAGCATGAGGCTGACAGTGTCGGCATTAGTGGCGAAGGGCTCCCCAAGAAGCTTGTTCCTGTCGAGCTCTTTGCCCAGCACTACCTGTCGCGCCAGCGTGATGTGAGGTGAAAAGCGGCGGTTATCCAATGAGAGGTCTGCGTCGGTCAGCCGGTGGTATAGTTCTTTTTGCAGGGCGAGCAGTTCTTTATTGGGTTCAAGGCCGATCCACCAGATATCGCCGCCGTCGCGCCGGAAACACCCCACATGGTCAAAAATAAGGCGCATGGACGGAACGGTCAGCTGATCCATCAGGTGGCGAATCACCCCAACGCGCGCCGGGGCGATCTCCCCGAGAAAGGCCAGGGTTAGGTGCAGTTCTCTGGGCGAGAAAAATTGCCCCGCCCTAATTGCCGCAGCCGCCGCTGCACGGCGACAATGCTCTGTTTCGTCTCCTCAGTAAAATTGATGGCAATGAATAAGCGCAAGGCTATCCCTCCTACGAAATGGTGGTCGGAGCGCGCACAAGGCAAGCGCCGCGACATAGGCTGCTGCTATTCCTCTAACAGGTAATGCAGCATTTGCTCCGGGTTCTCCAGGAAGCGGCGAGTCAGTTGATAGTGTTCAGTTTCCCGATAATCTACCGAACGAATCCCTTGCTCCGATAGCTCCAATACCTCCGCCCCGGGATAAGTTATCAGGATGGGGGAGTGGGTGGCGATGATAAACTGGGAGTTCTGCTTGACAAGCTCGTGGATGTGCACAAGCAAGGTCATCAACCGATTAGGGGAGAGGGCCGATTCCGGTTCATCCAGCAGGTAAATTCCGTTGCCGCTAAAGCGGTTTTCCACAAGGGAGAGGAAGCTCTCTCCATGGGATTGCTCGTGGAGAGAGCGCTTACCATAGCTGGTGATCTTCTGTGCCCGGAACTCGTCTTCGTACACCTCGTCCATATAGCTGGCCGCATTATAGAAGCTCTCCGCGCGCAAGAAGAAGCCATCTTTAGGATAGGCGCTGCGGGTAAAGCTGATATGATGGTGTAAATCCGAATGGGTTGCACTGGTGGCGAAGCTAAAGTTGCGGGTACCACCTTCTGCGTTGAAGCCATAGGCGACGGCGATGGCCTCCAGCAAGGTGGACTTGCCTGTGCCGTTTTCACCCACCAGAAAGGTCACCGGCTTGGAAAAAACCAGCGCTTCCATCTGTGCCAGATGGCGTATCGCTGGCAGGCTGTAAAGATAGGAGCCCTCATCTATTGGTGGTTTTAGCCGTATACTGCTGATATAATTTTGACTCATCTTCAGGCCCCTTTCCAGAATCTAATAATTTCAGTATATCAAATGCCCTCTCCGGTGTGAACGCGGACGGGCTTTGCTATGCAAAGGGGGCTTTCGGTCTAGTGGGGCTCCACCGGGCTTTTCCCCGCACCAACAGCGGGGAGGAATTCCTGCGGCAAATAGCGAATAAATGCCCTGTTATAGCAAACAGCTCGCTTGAGCCATGGCTGATTAACGATCATGTTTTCGCGCTTAAGGTGCAGTTTGAGCGTCCTTAGGACAGGGGACGGACCTTTCGCCTGCAAAAAAATGTAAGGCAGGACGCCGCAGGGCGGCAAGCAGCGGGAGGAGAGCGAAGCAATGGATTATTTTGTGGATATTAAGAAAAACCTTCTGGGTTCAGATTCGCTTTCTATATTAGCAGAGAGTGTCTTTGATCCTACCCCTGAACGTCTCCGAATGCGGGCGGAAAAGCATATGAGCAACCCCAAAACGCGTGCTTATGCTCTACAGCGGGATGGTCTCTGTGTCGGCATTATCGTTCTGGATACGGGTGATCCGGCACGGGTTGAAATCCTCGATTTCGCTGTTAAGAAGAACCTGCAGAAGCAAGGTGTGGGAAGTACCTTGATCCGATACTGTATAAATGCCTTTAGGCCGGCCTTGCGTATTGCAGAGACGGACGACGATGCGGTCGGGTTTTATAGGCAAGTCGGCTTTTCCATAGAGCCGCTGGGTAACAAGTATGGTAGTGGCGCAAACCGCTATCTTTGCACGATGCCAGTTTAAAGCACGGGCGAAACAGCGATGGCGTGTGAATAGGTCGGGGATAGGCAGGAAGCTGATGCGGATGGGGCATAGGAAGCGGCAAATGGAAATTACTTGCAGGCGAAAACTCCGTCCCCCTGTCCCATTATTTTGGCGGGAGGAGATCGAAATGAAGGATACAGTTAAAGTAGTTAGGGATTTTTATGATGGTTCGGCTCAGGCTGAATGGGAGCGTCTGCAGAGGCATCCGTTTGAGTATGAGCTGACTTGCCGTTACCTTGACCGTTACATTAAGTCCGGTGATAAGGTGCTTGATGTTGGGGGCGGCCCAGGCAGGTACGCGCTCTACTTAGCGGAGAAGGGCTGCGAGGAGACACTTTTTGACCTTTCTGCCGGTAACATCGAACTGGCTAAGCAGAAGGCCAGCGAGCATGGCGTCAGCATCAAGACCTTTGTGGGTGATGCAAGGGAAGTTGACGCTATCGTAGACGGGGAGTTTGACCACGTTTTGCTCATGGGGCCTTTGTATCATTTGCTGGAAGAGGCAGACCGAGTTCAGACAGTTGAAGCCTGTCTGAGTCTACTGAAGCAGAACGGCACGATCTTTGTGTCATTCATCTCTTCCTATGCCGGCATAATCTATGCCATGAAATATGAGCCACCACTGCTGCTAGAATCAGAAATGGCAATACCAGTGCAGCTCTTTATCGATGATCTCCCCTTTGCGGGCGACGGTTTCACTAAGGCCTATTTCATCCGTCATAAAGATGTGCTGCCATTTATGTCCCAATTTTCCCTGCAGACGCTACATTACCTTGGGCAGGAGAGCATCCTAGCCCCCTGCGAGGAAAACATCAAAGCCCAGTCTCGAGCAGTAATCGATAAATGGCTGGATGTAGCTGAGAAGGTGTGCGAGCGGGAAGACCTGCTTAGTCACTCCGAGCACCTAATGTACATCGGCAGGAAGCTGTAGGCAGGACAGGGGGACGGACCTTTCGCCTGCAAAAAAATGTAAAACAGAGCGCCCCGCGGCGCTCTGTTTTACATTTATTAACAGCGATATGTGGTTAATCGTCGTTGTCCGGCCTATTTCGCAGAAATCTAAATAGCAGGAAGCTGCCTACGGCGATTAGAATAGGCCAGGTCCTGTCCCAAACGCTTAGAGTATCCTTGGGCTCAGTAGCTTCGGCCTGGGCTAGGATATTTGTTGTCAAGAGTCCTATCTCTGGCGCCCCTTGGGCAAAGAAACTCGGTTCTGATGCGGCTGCAACTGAATTAGCGGTAGCGGTTACTAGAATAGTAGCCAAAAGGCAAATAGCAATTAAGCTTTTCTTCATTGTACAACCCCTTGCCATGCTCTTTTGAGTTTATCTTACCATATTCAAGCAGGAATAGAGAACTCAAGGGCTGGTTCTTGCCCCGAGAAGAGCCAGTGGCCATTTACAGCGGAGCTTTAGGTGGCCGGAGTGGAACGTTGCGTGAGCCCTCTGTAAAAGTCGCAGACAATTACGGCCAAAATACCGCCGAGGTAGGACCAAATCGGTATGAGTAGCACGTAGCCCAGGGGGGTCTGAGCCATGAAGTTGGCGATGACGCTGATCATAGCACATAACACAGCAATAGGTAGCAGTGCTCCTAACACTTCTCCTAAATTGGCCCACAGCAGTTGGTGCCCGCGAGTGAACCCCTCTGCAGCAGACAAATCTTCGCAGACGATGGCTAATTCCCAGAAGAAAGTATAGATGAGCATTGCCACCACCAGCACGAAAATAAGGGGCCAGAAAATTATGGCCAGAATGAGCAATCCAATGAGCGATACCAAAAGTGTCAGCAGTCTTGCCGCGAGCAGGCGTCCAAAGAAGTAGCGCGATTGCTCCAAAAGCTCCTTTGAGGTCAACTCTTGCCCCCTAAGGGCAGCAAAGACCGTGGCGAGCCATCCGCCACTGAAGAATGTGCCTACCACGAGACTCGTCAAGGCGAATAATATGTTAGGCGCTGTTATGGCAGTTGCAGTGTCCATTTGCTCTAGCTGCAGTATGGAACCTAGGCTAGGCATTCCGCTTGGCACAGTGATCTTCAGGTGAAACCCTGGTTTTACAGTGGGAAAGAAACCGAGTAAAAGGGCGAACAATAGCCCAGCCAATGATAATAGCGTCGGCAGCAGCCAAATCCATTTATGCCTGTTATGATTGCGAAGGAGCTTTGTATCTCCATAGGGTAACCTCTCCTTTCTTTTTATTAATTACTAACTTACTACGCATTACCAGCTTAAAAGTTGCCATCGCCCCTGTGAATTAATCTACCTTAATATCTGGCCTATTGCAGGAGCTGCCCTGGTGATGGTAGAACATTGAGGGTGGCAGTAGAGAGAATGCTTGTCAAGTTGGGAGAGGATACCGATGAAGAGAGTTGTGGCGGCGCTAGCACTGGTTGTCATCCTAACCAGCGGGTTGGTGCCAGCAATTAGGGCACAAGAGCAAGAAATTCAGGTACTGATTGACGGTCTTCTAGTTCAGTTTGATGTGCAACCGTTAATTAAAGGCAACCGTACCCTGGTTCCCTTTCGAGCTGTGGCTGACGCTTTGAACGTGGCAGTGCACTGGGATGGGGCGAAGCGCACCATCACGGCCAAGGATGGCGAGAACTCGGTCTGGATGCAGATCGATAACAAGGTTGCTTATCGTAATGGCAAGGCAATAACCCTAGACGCCCCCCCGGAGATAATAGGCAATAGAACGGTAATACCTCTCCGTTTCTTCGGCGAGGCCCTCGATTGCAAGGTTGCTTGGAATGATTCACTGCGCCGGGTGTCAATAACATCGCCGCCTAGGGAAA
>CALNBW010000478.1 GCA_937874815.1 uncultured Bacillota bacterium
TTGCTATCAAACTTCGCTACTTTATTCATGTGATACTATATGTTGCGCCTTTAATACCTTAAGAGCTTCTGTATATGATCTTGCCCTTGCCACCAAGCACCTTCCGTCTATTGTACTGAAGCCACTATTACCTGCGCTTCTCTCAAAAAGAAGGACAACCATACGCCGAAAAGGGAACTCTGCCTGAAAACGGCCAAAAATGCACTCTGGGCCATCTTCTGGCCAGTAAATTAAGGCGGAACCATTGCCTGCGTCTTTCATAAATTGAATATCACTCATTCTATTAAAAGTTTCTGGGTATCCCGAGATAGTTATGCGTCCCGAAAATTGACAGTCAGTAAAGATGTTAATTCTATACCAACCATGTACATTAATTGTTCTATGCTCCAAGAAATCTTTATCATCCAGTTTGATTTCAACAGCCGGAACAGAAAACCTGACTGGTATCGGGATAATAAACGTTAGCAGTATAAGAAATATGAGAATATCCTTGATCCAGGTGGTTAACTTTACCCTATTTTCCATCATAGCTTCCCCCTTACGCCGCAATATGGCAAAATGCTGTAGTGGCGTTGGTCAAAACTGACCATCACGTTAGAAACCTTGGAAGGGTCATAGTGTGAGTCAGGTTGTTCAGATTCTGAAGTGGGAAGGATCAAATCTCGCTATCTTACTTATGCGATACAATATTGTACGCCTTTAATACCTTAACAGCTCCTTCGTATGATTTTGCCCTTGCAACTAGGCACCTTCCGTTTCTGCTACTGAAGCTACCACCGTCTTCTTTTCTTTCAAAAACAGCTATAGCTATACGCCGGAAAGCGAACCCTGCATGAAAATCACCAAAACAGCATCGTGTGCCGTCTTCCAACTTGTATACCAAGGGGCATCCCTGATCTGCATCAACCTCAATCTCCGTCATCCTATTAAGCGTCTCTGGATAACCGAAAATGATTATCCGTCCCCAAAATCGACAGGGGGAAAAGATACTAATTTTGTACCATCCTCGTACAGCAATTGTTCTATGCTCAAGAAAATCCTTATCGCCTAGTTTAATTTCAACTGCAGGAACAGAAAATCTAACTGGCACCGGGATAATAAACGTTAATAGAGCAAGGAATATGAGAATATCCTTTATCCAGGTGGTTAACTTTACCCTGTTTTCCATCATAGCTTCCCCCTTACGCCACAATATGCATACTGCGGCTCTGGAGAACCACTAGTACGGTTGTAGTTGAGCCACTGTCACGGGCAAAATGAGCCATGGTCACGGTTTAAGTGAGCCAGCCAGTTTTGTCGCGAACCCTTGAAGGTAACGGTCGGCCATGCTACTATGGTGTTGCTTTTACTCCCCCGCAGGATAGGGCAACGCTGAGGAGCGACCTGAGCGGCGCGGGAGGTTTGGCAGAGGGATGATGCGGGATAGCGTCATCCCTTTTCATCCCTCTGGAAAACCAAAGCGATAAACCTCGGGGGCGGTGGGGGCAGAGCCCCCACATCCTAGCGTTCGTCGCTTGGGATGCCTTTACGGTTTCGCATGGAGTCTTTGCCGTCTATAATAATGGTATAGGAATCATGTACAATCCGGTCTAATATAGCATCAGCCAGAGTTTCTTGCCCTATCTTAGCGTGCCACCCCGCCGGTGCAAAGTGAGAACTGAAGATAGTTGACGCTCTTTTGTGCCTGGCCTCAATGATCTCCAGCAAATCCCTAGCCTCGCTTTCGTTGAGCGGAAGCAGAAGCCATTCATCAATGATGAGCAGGCTGTATTTCTTGTATTGATTCATTATCTTACGATAGGTTCCCTCGCTACGAGCTACAGCTAGATCAAGCAGGAGCTCTGGCAATCGAATGTACTTCGTGGTATAGAAGTTTCGGCAAGCAGCTATACCAAAAGCGCATGCCATGTAGGTTTTGCCCGCACCAGAAGCCCCAAGGATAATGATGTTACGACGGTCACCGATGTAATTGCAGGTGGAAAGCCTGGTGATTAGCTGCTTATCCAGCTTGCGATCCGCATGGTATTCAATGTCTTCAATGCAGGCCTGCGAGTGATGTAACTCCGCCTGTCTGATCAACCGTGTTAAGCGGTTATTCTTTCTTCTAGCCCACTCCGCGTCGACCAATAGGCCGAATCTCTCCTCAAAGGAGAGGGAGTCAAACGACTGATCCTGCGTCTGATGGTTAAACTGCTCGGCCATCGCTGAAAGGCGCATCTCCAACAGCTTCTGTACAGTAACTGCATTTAACATGTTGGTTCACCACTGTAGTACCTAGAGCCTCTAACAAAGCCATGTTCGGAAGGCAGCACTTTGGGTTCTGCAGAAAGCAAATCCTGGCCAGATTTAAGAATGGCCTGTATGCTTCTAACATTCGGACGCGGCGTATAGGTGAGAGCTCTTTCGCATGCTGCCTCCAGGCGCTCTGCTGAGTATTTTTCAAGCAGCTTATGCAACGCCATACAGCTGCGGTAACCCTGTTGCTCGACCTTATGCCCAGCTAGAATAGCGGCTACCGCTACTTCAGTATGAGGTCCAACGTCCTTTGCCCATAGTAAAAAACGTTCAGCATTCCATGCTGTGTACTCGCGGTGTTCTTCTGGCATATGCTCGGGCAGAGTCCGGTATTGCCCCTCTTTACCAGATAGCCTTACATGGGAGCAAATACGGTTGTTTTGAAAAAACACTTCTACTACAGTTCGAGTTACTCGCACGTCAACCCTATGCTTGATGAACTCATAAGGCACGCTGTAGAACATACCGCTTACGGAGATGTGGTAGTTAAACTGAACAGTAGCGGTTTTCCATACGGCCAGCTCATAGTGAGTCTTTGGCAGTGGCAAGAGTAGTGCTTGTTCTTCTTCCAGAAAGACACTCAGCCTGCTTCCGGGTTTCTTCTGAAATGGTTTAGCGTTAAATTCCGCCAACTTCTCTGCTATGGCCTGATTTAGTTCCGCAAAAGAGAAAAATTTCTGCTGACGAATTGCTGCCAGAATCCAGGTGGAGATGATACCCACAACTCCCTCTACGTTCGGCTTATCCTTAGGGTGTCTGACTCTTGCCGGCAAGATAACTGTGTCATAGTGCTCGGCCATCTCCTGGTAGGCTCGATTAATGATTGGTGTATCCCACGAGGGTTTCTGAATCCCGGTTTTCAGGTTATCCGGAACTAGCATGCGAGTTACACCGCCGAAAAATTTGAAGGCGTTTACATGTGCTGCGATCCAACACTCCTGATTTTGCGAAGGGAACGCTTCCACATAAGCATATTGACTACTAGATAATGCTGCCACAAACACATACGCTGGGATGTCTTCCCCCGTGTCCGTGTCAACTAGATGCGCTGTCTGACCAGCCCAGTCCACTTCCATTTGTTCGCCCGGTTTCCGCTCAATGTGCATGGTTGCCTTTGTTTTCTGGGCGAATTCGCGGTAGTAAAGGCAGAACTGGGTGTACATTAACGGCATTTCGCCTTGATAGCGGCATTCCTCGCAGTACTCATTCCATAGCAGGCTTAATGTGACGCCACTTTTGGCCATCTCGCGATGCACGTATTCGTAGTCTGGGCGTTTTCGTAACGGCGGTATAGCCGTGGTAGTAAAAAACAGGTCGTGTAGCTCTCCGTTGGTCATGTCTTTGGTAAGAGGCCATTCTACACCCACTTCCGTGGCGCGTTTGAGTACCTTAGCGACAGTGTTCCGCGAGCAGTCGCAGTTCAGGGCGATACGCCGCTGACTGAAACCCTGGCTACTCAATCTTAGAATCTCCCGGTAGTCGTTCACCTTTTGTCCCCCTTAAGAATGTAGTTCTGTTGCTGTAGACAACAGATACTCCCATTCTAAAGGAAACACAGCTGCTGGCTCACGAAGGCCGTGAAGGTGGCTCATTTTAACCGCGGGCGTGGCTCAAATTAACCGTACTGCTTGCTCAATCTGACCCGTAATACTCACAATACGGCAAGACGCTGTAGCAATTAAGCTTCTTAGCCAGGAACTGATCATCTAATCTGGGTACCTAGCCATCTCCTCTATCTATATATCTCTGTCCAGCAGCGAAATGTGACACTTGCATTGCCTTTTTTTCATGCGCCTACAAATACAATCGCTATATGCTGATAGCAGAACGGGCAGAAGCGTGCCTAAGGGTTTACTTTTCTTGATTGCCGCAGTATGTATTTACATTTTACCACATACAGGTATCCGATGCTCAAGGCCACTCCTGCGGAAGGCCGTCCTCCGCCATACAACATGCCTACGCCCTTCTACCTACATATCCCTTGTAGACTACAGAATGATATTGATGGACAATTTCATATGGGATTTTGTCGCTGACCCATTAGCTCATCAGGAGAACCCTGACGCTCGATTCTGGAACTGGCTGATGAACTAGGCATTAGCCTGGGGCTGCTTGCCGTAAGCGAGTCCAGAGGGCAAGGGAAAGATTTAGGGCGCAGTATGATCGAGAGATAGCACAAGTAGAAGAAAATAAAAGAAGATAGATAGGGTGTCACAAAACACGCTCAATCTCGGATATATAGGTAGGGGGGTTGATGCTATGCAGGCAAGGGACCAGGAATTCTACAAGGAGCGCTTTGCTCGACTGGAAATTGCGCAACTAGAGGAGCTACTAAAGCAGGATTGGCAAGCGGATGGCGGCCTTTTGAACGCTGAACAGACTTTAGCTATCCTAGAGATAATTGAGGAGAAAAAGCCTTCGGAAGTGAGTGAAGCGGAAATAGAGGCGGGCTGGCAGTCTTTCCTGACTCACTATCTGCCTCTGCTGGATACCGGCGAAACTCTTTATGAGGACACCACCATTAAGGCGAAATCTACTAGGAGGCGCTTTGCGCTGCCTAGGCTTACGTGGGCTGCGGCCATACTGGCAGTGTTCATCCTGTCGTCTTCCCTGTTTGCTTATCAAGTCTGTGGCTACAACGTCTGGGAGAATATCGCCCAGTGGACGGCAGAAATTTTCCGGCTGAAAGCCCCAATTGTGCCTAATGGGAACCTTGGGGAAGATCTGTTTCCAGATGTGACAGACCCTAGGCTGCAACCACTATATTCGGCAATGCAGGAATTAGAGATACCGACAACTTTGGCCCCAACTTGGATTCCCGACCGCTTCGCTGGGCCGGCGATAGTTGAGACATCTACTGCCCCATTTAAAGGGGTAATAACTGGCTTTATCGAGGATCAGGAAACGCTGTTGCTTATCTTTGATTACATTACCGACGCTGACACTATGTATGAAAAGGACGCCTTTCCTATCACTTCTCGGCGAATCAACGGCGTCACCTACTACTTCATGTCCAACAACGCGCAGAATCGAGTTGTCTGGTCAGTCAACCAGTACGAGTGCTCAATTAACGGGAACGTAACTTACGAAGAGCTAGAACAGATGGTACTATCTATTTATGAAAGGTAGTAAAAACGCTATAGCACTATGGCAGCGTAGTTTTCCCGGGCATTGTTAACCCACCCCTTCAAGGTGCGACAGCCATAGACAAAAGGCTAACACAATGATTGCTAGCCCAGGCCGACGGCTTGGTAACATCACACTGCTGCACTTCTGCTACCATCGGCACTTGACTAAGGGTGGATGCATCTCGTACCGATATGAATCGTATCGTACTAACGAGAACGGGAAACCCATAAATGAAAAATCCAGCTGAATCCTCGGCCTAAAGTAGCTTGGCAATTCAATTTTGGCTGCATTTTCAACAAGTCTTAACTGAACAAGAGCGTATTTTCCGTCAAGAAATCTAGCCTTTTGGACATCCATTGGACCATATTTTGATATATCAATGCTGCCTACATTACTAAAGCCCTGCCGAAACATTTTCTTTAGGACCCAACTATCTACCTGCTCAAAACGCGGATCACTATACTCAACTGCGTGCCATTCAACAAACCTATCCCAAAACGCAGGTTTGCCCCCATTGAAGTACACAGAGATAGGGGCTAATTGTTGCTCAGTTTCAAAATCCGGGTCTTTTTCTGGCGACCAACTGCTCATAAAAGATGGAACACTAACTATTGATGTGCGGAAGTAGCTAACCAAAGAATATGTCATTCCCGTCGCAAGGCCGCCGATGATAAACGCCGCTAGCACAAAGAGCACTTTTCTTCTTTTAGTCACACTCATTGCCCCCATTCTATCCTTTCTTGCTCGTGGCTTTTCAATCCCGCTATAACTCCACTTAGATATTATACTATCATTTATTGCCGACTTGTTCCAGCATAGGCTATTATCAATTATAACGCAATGAACACGCCTTATCCTATAAAACCAGTAAAGATGGAGGTAATGAAAAGTGAGCAATAATGCTGCAATCAATTTCCGTGACCCTGCTCTTGTCCGCAAAGCTGGGATGTCTGCATTGCAGAAAGAGTTAGGACCGGTGGGCACAGCGTATTTCCTTAGACAGTTTAGTGTGGGGCAAGGCGACTACACTGCCAAACGCGAAAAATTACTAGCGGGAATTACGCTCGATGATATCATAGCAAACGTACGGGAAATTGACCGGCGAAAGCCTTAAGAGCGCTCCTGTTTACAGGCGAGCGTAGTTTGCGTAAACAACCGCCCAAAGCCCCCCTCCTGGCGGTATCACATCTACCAGAGGGGGGCTCTTGCTGTAATTAGGCGCTCTCAAGCTACGGGTAACATAATTTCATGCAGCCTACAAATGCGCAATTGATATCCCCCGAAGGCTTACGCTAGGTTCTGCTGGCTACGCAACCAGTTAATACCCTGTTGAACCTGTTGCGTACTCTCCATTAGGTGAGGCGTATGTTCAAGTACCAGATAAATGTCCCACTTTTCAGGCCGCAGTAATGTCAAGGTCTCAGCGATAGGAACGGAGTCGCTGCCAGTTATCGGCGTCCAGATATAGCCCTCTTCTGTAACCGCAACGTCATGCAGATGAACAGCATGCGTTAATGGGGCCAGATGGCTAACCAGATCAAGATAGGGCATGTCCGACAATTTGCTGGCAATGTAAAGGTCGCCAACGTCTATACAGAAGGCAAGGCCCCAGGCTTCGAGGTCCGCTAGTGGTAGCGCGTGTAATAACCTCAGCAGAGAGTGGTCACAGCCCGGGCCAAGTTTGGGCTCAATTAGAACGGGGATTTGATACTTCTGGCTGAGCAGCACTATTTGGTGGGCTGCTTTTCTAATGGCTGCTACCGAGCCTCTCTGCACAGGCGAACTAAAATACGGAAAATGAATCAGGACGTACGCCAGTTCATCTCTTTGCGCAATAGAAAGATCCCGCTCTAACTCAGTCCAAGCGCTACCTTCTCCCTGTAGCAAACCATAGCGGTTTCCATCCTTATAAAAAGGCGAATGAATAGCCAATCTCATGTGACGCTTACGGCATTCCCGCAGTACATAGCTATAGGCCTGCTCATCCGAAAAGCTGCCAATCTCAATAGCGCTGCATCCCCATGCAAAAAGCTCGGATAAACGGCTACTATCCGACAAGATGGTGCTACCTGATACAGAAAGATAGAACGGCATAGAAAACCCTCCTCATGAAAGCTGGAAAAATACTGCCCAAAAGCGTAAGGTCACTATCTAGGTTTGGCGAGACGTCATAATAGATGCCTCTAATCCCTTCCCCGAAGGCTCCCCCTCCTTTTTACTAAGAGCAAACGTAATCGGCCAACGCTCTTTCGACTTCCCCAATTAACGTAGAGGCCGCACCTAGGTCCCATTTCCGTCCAAACCATCCCCTATGTCCCCCCATGGCAGCACGTACAACGGTAGCCCCTGTAACATCGCTAACGGTGACTACAAGGGTCGTAAAACTACCAATGCGAAAGAAGAAACGGGTAAATATCAGATTAATGAACATGCCAGATGCGCAGGTCACACGGTGGTCGTCTAGCAGGACCCCTGAAGGTTCCTGAGATTGCGCCATAGCTTTGATGATTATGCAAGCTGTCTGTTCGGGGTTGAGATTAACGACAAAGTCTTTTGTCATTTTGTTTTCGCTCCCTCCAGCTTTTTTTACATCTGCCCTTGCCCAGCATCTTTGGATATTATTAGTATAATATCATCTGCGTTTGCAAAAGTCTTTATTAATTGCTTTAGTCCGTACTGTTAGCTTTCAACTGCCTAATAATCTCTCTTGCGTTAACAATGGCATCGTCAGCAAAGCAGTTGTTAAACATGATGTAGACTACGCTGGCCTTAGTGGCTAAGTTCCGTATTGGTTCAACCCAAGCCGATAGTTCTTCGGGGCTGTATAAGTAATGAAAGCGCTCGTAGACGGGGATGTTTTTGGCGAACCAGTTTTTCTGGTTGCGGCCGTTGAAGCGCACCACTGCTATATCTGGGGTAGTTGCCACTGAGACTGGTGGAATGGTGCGGCGGGTCTGGAACTGGGGCTCGTCTACCACTACGTAGGGTAGGTTGCGCTGACGCAGCCAACGCAAGGTAGTTACTGCTTGCTCGCGCGTCGCTAGCCAGCTGGGATGTCGGAACTGGATTGCTAGCCGGTATTCTGGTAAGCGTTCTTGGCACATAAGAATATAGGCCTGGTTTTCAGGGGAGCAAACAAACCAGGGCGGAAATTGAAAAAGAATGCAACCCAGTTTGCCGGCTGCGTGTAACGGATGAATAGCGCTAGCAAACATGCGCCATTCCAGATCTTCCGCCTGCTTTCCCCGCTCATGCAAGGTTAGTGTTTTATAGGCTTTGATGTTAAAGACAAAGTCGGCAGGTGTGCGTTCAACCCAGAGGTGGGCATTACGCTCTGCAGGTAGATGGTAGTAGGTGCTATCTACCTCGACAGTGTTAAAATGAGCAGCATAATGGCGCAGGCGCTGCTCGGCCGTTTTGGCTTCCTGCGGATAAAAGCGGCCACAGCTGAGCAATGTCTGGTCTGTCCAACTGCAAGTACCGATACGGAACAATGCTTGTCCACCTGCCTTTCTGGCGCAAATCAATATTGGCGATGATGTGACCGCGGGCGAGACAGGGTCTCGCCCCTACAGCCACCCCAGAAAACCAACTTGAAGACCACACACGCGTGTTTCTCGGAACCAATTGCAGAACATGGCAAAGGTGTGTCCCCTATCCATTTACCCGTTGTTTCCCATTATGCCTCCGATAACCCCTGCCAACACATCTACTAATGGTCTGGTCAGGCCCGCTAGGCCAAGGCCTAAGGGCGAAGTGGTAATGAGGGCTGCCAGGCCCCCTAGTAGCAACGCATACCCCAAGCCAACTATCCCCCCGTGCAACAAGCCGGCCCCGCCGGCGCGGATGGCGGCTAGGCGTCCCCCCAAGAGGACAGCAATGGCACTGGTACCGTAGGCGGCATAGGTCATGTATTGATCAGGCAAGGATGTCAAAGAAAACAGCAAGCTCCAGCCAAGGAATGCAACTACAGCGAAAACAAGAGCAAACACGAGACCAGTAAAAACGGCACGCGCCGAAAACCCTGCTTTTGGTGGTGGCGCAGCCTTGACGCCGGTGCGACGCATCGGTCTACGAGTAGGCACGTCCTTCACCTCCTAGTTAATCTGGTTTTACCATAAATCTATTAGAGGAGTAGGACAAATATGTGCCAGCTTGACTAGCTCATACTCGGTATCCCAGTATCAAGTTGTACCTGGCAGAGGCGGCTATACATTCCCCCCTGGGCAAGCAGTTCTTCATGGCTACCTCGCTCCACAATTTGGCCTTCATCAAGCACTAAAATAGTGTCGGCTCGTTTTACTGTAGATAGACGGTGCGCAATAACAATGATCGTGCGACTGCCAGCCAAGGCGTCGATAGCAGCCTGAATTTCGGCCTCTGTTTCTACGTCTACGGCTGCCGTGGCTTCATCAAGAATAAGGATGGGGGCATTGCGCAGAACTGCCCGCGCAATAGCGAGGCGCTGTTTCTGCCCACCAGAAAGGCGCACTCCCCGCTCCCCGATAGCTGTATCGTAACCCATC
>CALNBW010000479.1 GCA_937874815.1 uncultured Bacillota bacterium
CCCCACGCAAAACGCCCAATAGCAACGCAGTGCTGGAGTATGTGGGAGCTAAGACAACCGAGTCGCTAGAGCAAATGGGCTTTATCGTTATCGCGGTTGGTGCCTTAAGCATTAGTGGACTAATGTTAATGCATGTGTTATTAGGAGTCAAGGTAATAGGTATCAAGGGGGCGCTTGGGGCAACTAGAGATAGGCTGATCTGGGAGAGCCTACTGGGATATTCCCTACTTTCGTTCTGCGGATTTCTTCTATCCTTGGTACTTATTCAACCGCTCTTACCCCTGGTCAGCAATTTCCTGGGGGCAGAATTACATGTTTCACCGAGAACATTGCTTTATGCCATGCTAGGGATCACTTTGTTAGCGCCCCTCTGCGGTCTTATCCCCACGGCTGAAGCCGGTCGGGTCTCCCCCCTAGATGCTATTCGTGGCCAGTTCCAGTGGGGGGTAGGAAGAAGGCGGCTAGACCTCAGACGAGTTATCGTCTCCGTGGCCTTTGCTGCCGCTGTGGGGACCATGTTTCTGGTAAGCCAGATTGGCTTCTCCACACTAGCTGGGATTGATGCTAGCCTACGAGCCATTGGCCGTGACATGCTAGTAGTGGAAGAGCCACCAGCAGGTTCAGTTTCACCCATGCCGACTCTGTCTGAAGCAGACGATGCTAGTCTATGTGTATCCTGCTTAGAACCTTATGGCGAGACTGTCTGGATGGCTCAAGCACGGCTTCCCGTCGGCCTTTCTGCTAACAACCTTTCCCGAGCCAATGTTTTAGCAGTTAAGCGCGATGTGATGGAGGTACGCGGTTATCGTTTGGCGGATGGTAATTGGCTGGCAGGGGAACGAGAAGCGGTGATCGGCAGCGACCTGGCCTATGCCCTCTTTCGCGACCAATCTCCACTAGGAGAGACCATCCTGCTCGGTAACAACTCCAGTCCCTTCACTGTGGTAGGTGTGTTAGAACAGCGAGCCAAGCAACTAGCCGATTTCGATTTTGATCGCAATAACGCCGTTCTCATCAACTGGTCAGATCATGGCTTAGCTGCAGCTACGTCCCAGTTTGAGCCAAGAGTCTTCTTCCGTGCCAAGACCCCGTCTGCTGTCATCCCAGCTCAGGAAGTCATAAAACGCCTGCTAGCTGAAAGTAATACAAACGCTGAGCAGCTAGTGGTGCGTAACCCCATGGGAGACCTGGAGGAAGCCAAACGCCTGACCGAGACCTTTAATCTCGCCACTTCCGTTATGGCCCTAGTGACCATAATCACCGCCTGTGCCTCGGTAGCAGCATTAACACTTATTCAGGCTAGAGAAATGCAGAAAATGCTGGCCCTAAGACGGGCCTGTGGTGCTACTAGAGGAGAAGTGCTCACTATTATCCTGCGAGAAGTGCTGACCTTAATTGTTATTGGGGCAGCAGTAGGCTTAGTAGTCGCCCAAGTCGGCTTCCAGTGGTGGGCAAGGGCCAACGAACTACCTGGTACTTCCAGCTGGGGCATGGCGCTCATAGGGCTCGTCTGCTCTTTCGCGATTGCAGTATTATCTGCCGTTTGGCCGGCCTGGCATGTGGCCCGACAGGCACCGGCTGAACTATTAGATTAGGGAGAGCTAACAAATGGAAGCGGTGTTGATTAAACTACTGATTAACATAACACGTAAAGAAAGCCACCAAAACTGCAGTAGCTCGGTGGCTTTCTTTATATAAATGGCGTAGATTAAAGGATCAATCTACTGCGTGGTTATCTTCTTTAGCTAAAGCAAACCTGACAACGATAATTGATGTAAGCCCTCCTGCTACGATAGCAAGCACATCCGCCCAGTCAAACACTCTAACTGTGGAAAAAGAGAAGAACTCGTACAAAAGAGACCCTGTTACAATAGCAGTAATTGTACTGTATATAGCCCCTTGTCCTTTCTTCCACCGCACCGCGCAGAATAGCAAAGACAGCGAGATAACACAAAGGTAGCTGGGGAGGGAACCCGTCAAACCATAATCCTTAAGACCGTGGGTCTGCACCAAAGTCCGTAAGGGGCCTTTGGCAGCTAGGCAAAGAACGCCTGCTAGCAAACCTACCGCGACGACGAACCTCTTCAGCTTGCCACCCCCTTTCAACGTGCTAAATCTACACACCTGACAGCAGGACTAAGGGAGCCGCGGGGTATGCGCTTTTGAGCGCGAGTAAGCGCTCATTCTTGGCGTCATCTAGAGTCAGGTTGCTTTCCCGCACGATACCTACAAGGCTATCAAGCACTGCGACTTTGTCAGTGTTAGCGCTTGTCAGTTTGGCAATGCTTTTTCCATTTTTGGTGATGTAGATATCATGGGTAGCAGCAAGCTCTAGGTACTTGCCCATGTTATTCTTGAGTTCAGTAGCAGTGATTAACATACGGTCAGCACCTCCTCTAGAGAATCATACTCTAGTTACATTATATCCAAATCGCACTAAGGTATCTACAGAATCGTACGGTACATGCATGAGGGGGCTGTCGCGCCCAAACGCGCATAGCTTAGGCTGCGGGGTGCTTGCTGTAAGCACGATTGGAGCCTGCTCCTGTGCTTTAAGCAACACCCCGCAGCCC
>CALNBW010000480.1 GCA_937874815.1 uncultured Bacillota bacterium
ACGCAGGACCACGACCTTTATCAGCTGTTTCTTATGATTCCGCCGCTATCCATTCCTGCAAACCAAGGTAGATGGCCCAAACAATTTTCTGGCGGTACTCTGCATCCATAAGTAAGGCTGCTTCCTCGGGGTTACTGATAAAGCCGACCTCCACCAGCACTGCAGGACAATTAGAATCGTTTAGAACCCGATAATCTCCGGCCGTAGCGACCCGATTAGTATTTTTGAGCACCCGGGCGAAGGCACTCTGAATTGCTTTGGCTAGTGCTTCGGCCTCGGGATCATCGGCCCGGTAGAAC
Organism: uncultured Bacillota bacterium; assembly: GCA_937874815.1. Classification (GTDB taxonomy): domain Bacteria; phylum Bacillota; class UBA994; order UBA5500; family UBA5500; genus UBA5500. Next base: position 300 of record CALNBW010000480.1, read on the forward strand.
ACTTGCGCCCCCCGCCAACGGCTGGACCCAATGGCGTTAACATGTAGGGACAGAGCTACTGTCGGCTGCCATTCATTAATTAACTCCACCCGCCGCAGGATATCCCGGCGCTTACGCCCGCCCGGCAACGCCTGATTCTGATCGGCCAAGTCAGCGTCACTTTCTCGCGTCAAGTAGGTAACAGCTCCCGCACTCGCCAACAGATCGCGCAGCCTAAAACCCAGGTCCAAGACGATATCCTTTTCCAGCAGCTCTCCCCGAGTTGCACCTGGGTCGGGGCCGCCGTGCCCAGGATCAACGACAATCACCTGACGATAAAGGGGCAAGCTACTACCCTGCACTGCCTCGGCCGACTGCTGGCCGATGATCAGTAAAAAACATAATACGACTGCGCTAGCAGCTCTAAACCTCACTAAACCACCTCCCACATCAGACACCTCTAGTTTGCGCCACGGAAGGGGAAAGCATGACTGGTAACCAACAGGCAAAAGAAAGGCTGTCGCATATGCCTAAGAAAACATTTTGCGACAGCCCCTTTTTGCGAACTTTAAAATTAACGCTTGGAGAATTGAGGTGCGCGACGCGCTTTCTTCAAGCCGTATTTCTTACGTTCTTTCATGCGCTGGTCACGAGTCAAAAGACCAGCCGGCTTCAAAATCGGACGCATTTGGTCATCCACCTGCAAAAGAGCGCGAGAAATGCCGTGCCTAATTGCTCCGGCTTGCCCTGAGAAGCCGCCACCATGAACGTTGGCGTAAACATCAAACCGGTTCAAAGAATCGGTAAGATGCAGCGGCTGACGCACGATAAGCTTCAGTGTTTCTAAACCAAAGTATTCATCAATGGTGCGGCCGTTGACGTAGATGTTACCAGCGCCCGGAAGCAAGCGCACGCGGGCCACAGCTTCTTTGCGTCGTCCGGTACCATAGTAGAAAACCTTTGCCATTGCTTTTACTCCTCCTTCCCAGGTTAGCCCCGGAGAACCCAGGTCTCGGGCTTCTGAGCTTGATGGGGATGTTCGGGTCCGCTATATACTTTAAGCTTCTTAGCCATGGCACGGCCCAAACGATTATGGGGCAACATGCCCTTGATTGCCTTTTCAATGACAAACTCAGGCTTCTTCTCCAGCAAAGTACGATAATCAGTTGACTTAATACCGCCCGGATAACCGGTATGGCGATAGTATTTCTTCTGATCAAGCTTATTACCGGTAAGCACAATTTGCTCGGCGTTAATAACTATGACAAAATCGCCTGCATCAACGTGAGGTGTGAATGTCGGCTTATGCTTACCACGCAAAATGCTGGCAACCTCGCTAGCTAGACGACCTAATGTTTGGCCGGCAGCATCAACAACGTACCATTGGCGCGTAATGTTCTGCGCGTTGGCCATGAAGGTTGTGCGCATGGTGATTCCCTCCAATATATGAGAATTATTAAGGCGGCCAGCCACGTCGGTCTCGTTGTTGCTGATCGCTAAGTTATCAGCACAAGACGTAAAGCGCACGGCCTACACGGTCGACCTGGGGGGCTAACCAGGCCAACCATTATTTTATCTTAGCTTTTTTCCAGTGTCAAGAACGGGTGCGGTGCGTAAAAAACCTTTTCCAAACAGAGCCCGTGCGCCGGTGCAGTGGGGCCGGCCTGGCTGCGGTCTTTGCTAGCGAGAATGGCTTCCATTTCAGCTGGCACTCGCCGGCCCAGTCCTACCTCTAGTAAGGTGCCCACTAGAATACGCACCATGTTATACAGAAAGCCGTCGCCTTCTGCCCAGATAAAAATCCGACCTGCCTCCCGCTCCTGAACGACCAGCCGGTGCAGGTGCCGCACCGTGGTTTTGACGGAGCTGCCTGCTGCCTGAAAAGCCTTGAAATCATGCTGCCCTTGCAGCAGGTTGGCTGCCAGCTGCATCGCCCCCAAGTCAAGCGGTTGCGCCACATGATAACTAAAGTGGCGACGCAAAGCACTTGGCATATTGCGGTTGCTAATCTCGTAGAGATAACGCTTACCAGTAGCATGGTAGCGGGCATGAAACTCTGGTGGAACCTCGCACGCTGTGAGCACAACTATGCTCGCTGGCAAATTAGCGTTAAGAGCATAGGGTACGCGCTCGAGCGGGATGCGACTAGCCGTGTAAAAATTACAGGCTTGTCCTCTGGCATGCACGCCGGCATCAGTGCGGGAGGCACCGGTAACGCGAATAGACTCATTGGTGATTTTCGCCAAAGCTGCCTCCAAGGCACCTTGGATGGTGGCGGCGTTATCCTGTACCTGCCAACCGTGCCAATCAGTCCCGTCATATTCTAGGGTGAGCTTGAGGTTCCGCTTCATGCCCAGCGCCCTAGATAATAGGCCGCAACGAAAGCCAGCCCGGATAAACAATACGCCCAAAAATCACTGCTAGTATACTGCAGTTCCTTCAGGCGGGTCCGACCTTTACCTCCCCGATAAGCGCGCGCTTCCATGGCCATGGCCAGTTCATCGGCCCGGCGAAAAGCGCTGACAAATAGGGGGACTAATAGGGGTAAGAGGTTTTTAGCCCGCTTGATCAGGCCACCCGTTTCAAAATCGGCGCCGCGCGCCAGCTGGGCTCGCATAATCTTGTCCGCTTCATCGATCAGCGTAGGGATAAAGCGCAAGGCAATAGTCATCATCATCGCCAGTTCGTGAGCAGGTAGGCCTAGTTTGGCCCCAGGGCTCAAAATATGCTCTAAGCCATCTGTTAATGCTATCGGCGAGGTAGTCAGGGTCAACAAGGACGTGGCCACCACTAGCATGATCAGACGGATAGACAGAAAAGCCCCCTGAGCTAGCCCATGGCTATCTATCCGCAAAAAACCTAACTGCCACAGGGTGACCCCACCCCGAGTAGTAAATACGTGCAGCAGGAAGGTTAAGCCAATAATGAAAGTAAGGGGTTTTAGCCCGCGCATCATTACTTTGAGTGGCACACTAGCTATCTGTGCTACTAAAAGGACTAGCGCGGCCAACCAGACATAAGGCAAAAAACCTTTTACCACGAAGAGCATCACGATGAAAGCAACGCTCAGGCCGAGCTTAGTACGGGGGTCGAGACGATGCACAACGGAATCACCGGGGTAATACTGACCGATGGTGACGTTTTTTAACATGCTCATCGTTGCTCACCTCTGTAGCTTAGCTCAAGAATAGTGGCGCAGGCTTCTTCTACGGATAGGGCAACAGCGGGAACATCGTAGCCGCGCTCGCGCAAAGCGAGCATTAATTCGGTTACTTGGGGCACGCCGAGGCCTATATCGGTTAGCATTTTGGCCTGGGTAAATACGGTGCGAGGTGGGCCGTCAGCTACTAGCTTGCCGCCTGCCAAAACGATCAGCCGCGTAGCTACTCGGGCTATATCCTCCATGCTATGGGAAACCAGAATCACTGTCATGCCGCTTCCGCTGTGCAGCTGTCCTAGCTGCGCTAGGAGTTCGTCCCGGCCCTCGGGGTCCAGTCCAGCCGTCGGTTCGTCCAAAACTAGCACCTGCGGACGCATGGCCAAAACCCCGGCAATAGCAACTCGCCGCATCTGGCCACCACTGAGTTCAAAGGGAGAGCGGTCTACGATGCCCTCGGGCTCTAGCCCCACTAGGGCCAGCGCTTCATGCACCCGTTCGCGCAGTTCGGCTTCCGGCACCCCCTGATTCTTGGGGCCGAAAGCAACATCGGCAAAGACCGTCTCTTCAAAGAGCTGATGCTCTGGGTACTGAAAAACCAACCCTACATTTTGGCGTACTGCCCGTAAGTCGGTCGTTTTGTCAGCCAGATCGCGCCCATCAACCAGCACCTGACCCTGCGTAGGCCGAATCAGACCGTTAAAATGTTGCACCAAGGTAGATTTACCACTGCCAGTGGGGCCAATGATCCCGATAAATTCGCCTGCGCCGATGTCTAGGCTGATCCCATCTAAGGCGCGCACTTCAAAAGGGGTATCGGCGCTGTAAATGCAGCTCAAGTTTTTTATATTGATTGGCATAGTTGCTCAACCATTTCCTGAACGGTCAAAATATCTGCCGGTAGCTCAAAGCCCTGTTTGCGCAACAACTCTGTCAAACTGGTGACCTGGGGCACATCTAGCCCCAGCTCGCGCAGACGGCCTACCTGCTTAAATACCTCGCGGTTGCTACCATCTAAAACTACTCGCCCTCTATCCATAACAATAACCCGCTCTGCCAGCACCGCCTCGTCCATATGGTGAGTAATCAGCACCACTGTCATGCCTCTGGTCTGGTTTAGACGCAGGGCAGTGTCTATTACTTCTTTACGGCCGATCGGGTCCAGCATAGCAGTGGACTCATCTAAGATCAGTATCTTAGGATGCATCGCCAAGACCCCGGCTATGGCCACCCGCTGCTTTTGTCCCCCAGACAACAGGTGCGGTGGATGTAGGGCATAGTCACTCATACGTACCAGCTGCAACGCTTCATCGACGCGTTGGCGAATTTCTAACGGGGGGACCCCTAAATTCTCAGGCCCAAAGGCGACATCCTCCTCCACAATTGTAGCCACTATCTGGTTATCTGGGTTCTGAAAAACCATGCCGGCTACCTGCCTGATGGCAAAAACGGAAGCCTCGTCTTTAGTGCTAATGCCATCCACCCATACCTCGCCTGAGGTAGGGGTTAGGATGGCATTAATTTGCTTCGCCAAAGTAGATTTTCCAGACCCGTTACGGCCAACAATGGCCACAAATTCACCCGGCTCAATGGATAAGGAGACGCCCTGTAACGCCTGAGTCTGCTGGGAGTCCGAATCAGCTTCGTTGCTATAGCTGAAGTAGACCCCCTCCATACGGATGATAGCGGACACGGCGATCCCTCCTATCGACTACTCTACTAGTTCTAGGATTGCCATTGACGCACCATCACCTTGACGAATACTCGTCTTAATAATGCGTGTATAGCCACCTGGTCGATCGGCGTAACGCGGGGCTAGTTCGTCAAATACCTTTGTTACCACCGTCTCATCCCAAATATAAGCCAAGGCACGACGGCGAGCATGTAGATCACCCCGCTTGCCTAGGGTGATCATTCTTTCAGCGATTGGTTGCACCGTTTTGGCACGGGTCTCCGTCGTTTCAATGCGCCCATTAGCCAGAAAAGTGGTGACTAAGTTGCGGAGCATAGAACGACGATGGTTGGTCGGGCGACCAAGTTTACGATATGGCACGGAGAACACCTCCCCCTTAGTCTTCCGCTTTGCGCAAGCTCAGCCCTAGTTCAGCTAACTTTTGCGTCACTTCCTCTAGAGACTTCTTGCCCAGATTGCGGACTTTCATCATGTCTTCTTCCGTTTTCTCAATGAGCTCAGACACCATATTGATGCTGGCTCGCTTTAGACAGTTGTAAGACCGAACCGACAAATCCAGTTCTTCGATAGTCATATCTAGAACTCTGTCGCGCTCTTCGTCTTCCTCAGAAATTAAGATCTGCTCATGCTTGGCACGATCCGTCAAACCTATGAACATGTCCAAGTGTCGCGAGAGAATTTTAGCCCCGACGCTAACAGCCTCTTCTGGGCTAAGGCCGCCATCGGTCCATACCTCTAAAATCAGCTTATCGAGGTCAGTAACGTCTCCCCGACGAGTGTTTTCCACCTCATAGTTAACCTTGCTGATTGGGGTGAAAACTGAGTCTATCGGGACTACTCCGATGGCCTGGTTGGGGCGCTTATTGCGATCTGCCGAAACATAGCCGCGGCCTCTTTCAGCAGTCATTTCCATAAACAAGCGCGCTTGATCCGCTAGGTTTGCAATCACCAATTCCGGATTCAGTATCGTTACATCGGCATCACAGATAATATCTGCGGCTGTAACAATGCCCGGCCCTACTTTTTCAATCCGTAGCGTCTTTGTCTCTTCACTTGAGATGCGCAGCCGGAGTTCTTTTAGGTTGAGGATCATCTCGGTCGTGTCTTCTACCACCCCTGGGACGGTAGAAAACTCATGGAGAACACCTTCTATCCGCACCGAAGTAATTGCCGCGCCCGGTAACGAAGAAAGCAATACCCGACGCAGAGCGTTACCAAGTGTAATGCCATATCCTCGTTCTAAAGGCTCAACAACAAAACGCCCGTAAGTTTTTTCTTCGTTAATTTCAGCGCACTCGATCTTCGGTCTTTCTATTTCGATCATATTGGCGTTAACCCTCCTTACTTCCCCATCTCCGCTCCGGTAGACTACACGAGGGTGCCGTTATCTGGAGTACATCTCAACGATGTGGTGCTCCTGCACCGGAATATCAATTTCTTCACGCTCAGGCAAGCGCACTACTCGACCGGCCAAATTAGCCGCGTCCAGCGTTAGCCAGGCAGGAATGCGGCGGTCGCCTAAAACCTCGCTCAAATTCTTGAAGTAGGCACCACTTCGGCTGTTTTCACGCACAGCTATTTCGTCATTCTCCTTAACGGAGTAAGAAGGAATATCTACCTTCTGGCCGTTTATAGAGAAATGACCATGATTAACTAGCTGGCGGGCCTGGTTACGAGAATCAGCAAACCCTAAGCGATAAACTACGTTATCTAAGCGCAGCTCTAGGATCTGCAGCAAGCGCTCACCCGTAACACCCTTAGCGCGGTTTGCTGCTTTAAAGTATCTGCGGAATTGCTTTTCCATGACACCGTAAATGCGGCGAGCCTTCTGCTTCTCACGCAACTGCAGGCCATAATCAGAGACTTTGCCGCGGCGTCGCTGCCCATGTTGGCCAGGCGGGAAAGTACGTTTAGCAACCGAACACTTATCGGAATAGCAGCGTTCACCTTTAAGGAACAACTTGGTGCCTTCGCGACGGCAAAGACGACAGACTGGCCCGTTATAATTAGCCACTTATGCATACACCTCCGATCTTCTAAACCCTACGACGTTTGGGCGGCCGACAACCGTTATGCGGCACCGGAGTAACGTCTTTAATCATGCTTACTTCTAAGCCGGTTGCTTGCAGGGAACGGATGGCTGCCTCGCGACCGCCGCCAGGCCCCTTAACGTGAACTTCTACTTCCCTCATGCCGTGATCCATGGCAACTTTGGCGGCCGTCTCGGCCGCGATGCCGGCGGCAAAGGGAGTACTCTTACGGGAGCCCTTGTAACCAACGTTACCAGCGCTCGACCAAGAGATGGTAGCACCGGCTTTATCGGTAATGGTGATGATCGTGTTGTTGAATGTGGAACGAATATGAGCGATGCCAAACTCGACGTTTTTGCGTTCGCGACGCCTGGTTTTGGCAACTGCTTTCCTCTTAGCCATTAGCTACGTTTACCCCCTTCCTATTTGCGACGGACGCCAACCGTACGGGCTTTGCCCTTACGAGTGCGTGCATTCGTCTTTGTGCGCTGCCCGCGCAGAGGCAGGCCGCGGCGGTGACGCAAGCCCCGGTAGGAGCCAATTTCGATTAAGCGCTTAATATTGGAGTTAACCTCACGCCGCAGGTCGCCCTCGACATGATAGTCCTTATCAATAACTTCGCGCAGACGATTAACTTCGTCTTCAGTCAAGTCTCGCACACGGGTGTTAGGGTTAACGCCGCTCTTTTGCAAAATCTCTTGCGAACGGCTGAGACCAACACCGTAGATATAAGTGAGGGCTATTTCCACCCGCTTGTCGCGTGGTAAGTCTACGCCGGAAATACGAGCCATGCTTTGCTCTACACCTCCTAAGAATTTAGATCAAATGCCCAGCCTTGCTAATGCGAAGCTTAGCCTTGCTTTTGTTTGTGTTTTGGGTTCTCGCAAATGACCATCACACGGCCTTTGCGGCGAATTAGTTTGCACTTCTCACACATCGGTTTGACCGAGGGCCTAACCTTCATGATGGCACCTCCTTCACCACTATTTGTGCCGGTAGCGTATGCGCCCCCGGGTTAAATCATATGGGGAAAGCTCGACAGTAACTGAATCGCCCGGCAGAATACGGATGAAGTTAATGCGAATTTTGCCGGAAATATGGGCTATAATCTTATGCCCGTTTTCAAGCTCCACCCGAAACATTGCATTGGGCAAAGCCTCGATTACTTTTCCTTTGACCTCTATGGCGTCACCTTTTGCCAAATGTTCAACCCTCCCTCAATCTCTTGCGCGCAGCCAATTTCACCCCTACGCAGCAAGACAAGCGTTCCTCAGCTCGTTTCGTATCTAGCACCCTTAAATCTTGGTGAGGATTAAGGGGCCGTCTTCTAGTAATGCAACTGTATGCTCGGCATGGGCAGATAGGCTACCGTCAGCTGTGACCACGGTCCATTGATCGGGCATGAAATCGATATTGTAAGTTCCGATGTTCACCATCGGTTCTATGGCTAGGACCAAGCCGGGGGTAAGTCTAGTTCCCCTCCCTGGCCGGCCAAAGTTAGGAACCTGCGGCGCTTCATGCATCTTGCGCCCGATGCCATGGCCCACTAAATCACGAACCACTGAAAATCCTGCGGCTTCCACATAGGATTGAACCGCATAGGAAATGTCGGTTAGCCTACCGCCAGACTTAAAAGCGGCAATACCTTCAGCTAGTGCTGCTTCGGTTGTAGCAATCAAGCGCTCGGCCAACGGGGATACATTACCAACAGGTAATGTCCTAGCCGCGTCCCCGTGATATCCATTTATTTCTGCGCCGATGTCAACACTAATAATATCGCCATCTCGTAACCGTTTCAAACCAGGAATGCCATGCACAACTTCTTCGTTAACAGAAGTGCAGATGTTAGCTGGGAAACCGTTATAGCCTTTAAAAGATGGTCTGGCACCGCAATCAACAATAGTCTTCTCCGCTATTGCATCTAGTTCGGCAGTGGTAATGCCGGGGGTGATAGCTTTAGCCACCGCATCTAGCGCCAAAGCTACGATGCGCCCGGCCTCCTGCATAAGCTTGAGTTCCCGCTCTGTTTTGAGGGTGATCATTGTCGGACCCCCAGATGACGAGTAATGTCCTGAAAGACTTGATCAATCGCCTGGCTGCCATCTATGCTTACCAGCTTCTCTTGTTCGCGATAGTAAGCTATTAGAGGCTCGGTCTGCCGGTTATAAACCTCAAGGCGATTCTTCACGGTAGTAATAGTGTCGTCCACCCGCTGATGCAATTCCTGGCCACACTGATCACAAATTCCTTCCGCCTGGGGCGGGTTGAAATGTATGTGAAAAGTGGCTCCACAGTTCTGGCAAACCCGCCTGCCAGTGAGGCGTTTGATCAGTTCCTCATCGGGTACCTCGATGCTGATCACCAAGTCAATTGGTTTAGCACCTAACGTCTTGTCTAGGGCTATAGCCTGTTCTATAGTGCGTGGGAAACCATCCAGTAAAAACCCAGATGCACAATCAGGTTGTTGCAGGCGATCGTGCACTATTTGGATGGTAATCTCATCAGGCACTAAGAGCCCCTGGCTCATATACTGCTGTAGCTGGGCGCCTAACGCGGTGCCGGCCTTAACAGTGGCCCTAAAGATATCTCCAGTGGAGATATGCGGAATACCGTAAGTTTCTGCTATCCTCACCGCCTGCGTCCCTTTGCCGGCTCCCGGCGGTCCCATCAGGACGATGTTCAATGCTGCCACCTCCGGTTGTTTTAGCGCATGAAGCCGCCATAGTGGCGAACTGCCATCTGCGCTTCAATCTCTTTCATAGTCTCAAGGGCTACACCAACAATAATTAGAAGAGCATTACCACCTAAGCTGATGTTGTACTTAAAGATGGAGCTCAACACTAACGGTAACAAAACGATGGCTGTCAGGAATAAAGCACCTACCAGAGTCAGCCTGTTAACAACCTTATAAAGATAATCGGTTGTCGGTTTCCCTGGACGCAAGCCAGGAATAAAGCCACCCGACTTCTTCAGGTTATCGGAAATGTCGCGCGGGTTAAACTGCATGAACGTGTAGAAATACGCAAAGATGATGATGAAAGCTATATACAAGACGATGTGCAAGGGTGAACCGAATTCAAACCATCTTGCAATTGTCTTGGCCCATGGTTTGTTGACGAACTGGGTCAGCATCTGCGGCAACATCAACAAAGACGAGGCGAAAATAACTGGAATAACGCCTGCTTGGTTAACGCGCAATGGGATATGGGTAGCCTGACCACCATACATCTTGCGTCCCACTATCCGCTTGGCATATTGCACGGGAATACGGCGTTGGCCTTCCTGCACAATTACTACCCCAGCCACAACGACAAGGCCTAGTATAGCCAAAGCAATCACGGCAAAAACGTTCAAGGTCCCAACTTTCACGGCTGTGTATATAGAGACAAGACCGCTTGGCACCCGCGAAACGATGTTAGCGAAAATGATAAGCGAGATACCGTTACCGATACCCTTGTTCGTAATCAAGTCGCCTATCCACATGAGAACCGCAGTGCCGGCCGTAAAGGATAAGGCGATCAGGAGCAAACTGATGACCGAGGTATTGAGCACAGCGCCTGTATTGCGCAGCCCCCAAGAAGTAGCGAACCCTTGGGTGAAAGCCAAAATGATGGTGCCAATACGGGTATACTTCTCTATCTTCCTGCGCCCTTCATCGCCTTCCTTGGCTAGGTTTTCCCAGCTAGGGATGATCACCATCAACAAGTTAACGATGATCGAGGCCGTAATGTAGGGCCCAATACTTAAGGCGAAAATTGACAACTGTTTCAAGGCACCGCCAGAGATCAAGTCTACAAAGCCAAACAGCCCTTGACTAAATAGTTGTTGCACCGCCTCGGCATCTAACCCAGGTACGGTGATGTGGGCCCCGACCCTGAAGACTAAGAACATGGCAAGAGTAAAAAGGATCTTCTTACGTAGGTCAGCAATCTTCCAGACATTACGGACCGATTCAAACATCCTAGACCACCTCAGCTTTGCCGCCAGCGGCTATAATCTTCTCCTCTGCCGACTTGCTGAAAGCATTAGCCTGCACTGTTAGGCTTTTGCTTAGTTCTCCGTTGCCTAAAATCTTTACGCCATCTCTAAGTGCCTTAACCATTCCAGCCTCACGCAAAGCTGCGATACTGACTACGGTGCCAGCCTCAAAGAGTTCCAGATCAGCGATGTTGACAACCGCATATTCTGTCTTGTAGCGGGCATTGCTAAAGCCACGCTTGGGCACACGGCGCTGAATGGGTAGCTGGCCGCCTTCAAAGCCCGGGCGCACTCCGCCACCGGAACGCGAATTCTGGCCGTTTGAGCCACGAGTTGAAGTCTTGCCATGACGAGAGCCAGTACCACGGCCAACTCGTTTCCGATTTTTTCTGGAGCCTGGTGCTGGCCTTAATTCGGATAAGTTCACTTTCGCACCTCCTCGCTTGATTTACTCCCTATACTTCAACGACTTTGAGCAGATGAATTACCTTGTTCACCATGCCCCGAATGGCAGGGCTGTCATCGTGCTCCACTGTTTGGTGTAACTTACGCAACCCCAAGGCTTCTACAGTCTTACGTTGCTCTGCAGCATAACCGATAGGGCTTTTGACCAAGGTGATGTGTAACTTTGTCACGTCCATCCCTCCTTAGCCTAAAAGCTCTTCCACGGACTTACCACGTAAACGGGCAACCTCTTCTGCCCGTTTCAGCCGCGAAATTCCTTCAATTGTGGCGCGAGCCGTGTTAATGGCGTTGGCAGAGCCAAGCGACTTCGTTAGCACATCTCGCACACCAGCTAGCTCCAGAATGGGTCGCACCGCACCACCAGCGATAACGCCCGTACCTTCGGAAGCTGGCTTCAGCAAAACTCTAGCAGCTCCGAAGCATCCGATAACCTCATGCGGAATGGTGGTATTAACGATCGGCACTTTAATCAGATTCTTAATGGCGTCTTCTTTGCCTTTACGCACCGCATCCACAACTTCCTTGGCCTTACCCAGCCCCACGCCCACATGTCCGGCATGATCACCGACAACGACTAGGGCGCTAAAGCTGATATCGCGGCCACCCTTACGGGTCTTGGCGACGCGGTTAATCTTGATGACTTGATCGGCTAGATCAAGACTATTTACATCAATGCGCTCCATGGTGTTTCCCTCCTTCTTGCCTGTTAGAATTCCAGGCCAGCCGCACGGGCTGCGTCGGCTAATGCTGCAATTCTTCCATGATAGAGGTAGCCCCCGCGATCGAAAACTACCTGGCGGATGCCTTGCTCTAGCGCCTTCTTAGCAACTAATTCACCAACCCGCTTAGCCGCTTCTATGTTACCACCACTGGACCGAATGTCAGCCAGCTCGGGACTTAATGTAGAAGCACTAAACAGTGTAGTACCTGTCAGGTCATCAACGGCCTGAACGTAAATGTGATTGGAACTACGGTAAACATTAAGCCTAGGGCGCTCCGGAGTGCCATGCACCTTCCTGCGCACGCGCGCGTGCCGCACCTGGCGGACCGCGTTCCTATCTTGCTTCTTGATCAACCCTCATTCACTCCTTCCTAGGCCGCATTATTTAGCAGTTTTGCCAGCTTTCCGGCGAATGACTTCTCCCTGATACTGAATCCCTTTGCCTAAGTAAGGCTCGGGCTTCCGGATGGAACGAATGGATGCTGCCACCTGACCAACCAGCTCTTTATCAATACCAGATACGGTAATCAGAGGCACCATGCCGTAAGGCGGATGAGCTACAGTTTCAGCTGTAAACTCAATGCCAGCTGGCGGTTCAATTTCAATCGGGTGTGAAAAACCGACGTTAAGCACCAGTTTGCGACCCTGCAATGTAGCACGCCAACCAACTGATACGGCTCGTAGCTTCTTCTCATAGCCCTTGGTAACACCCTCGACCATGTTGGCCAAGAGGGTACGTGTCAGGCCATGTAAAGACCGGTGTTCTTTACCGTCGGTGGGCCTTTGCACTAGGAGAACGTCGCCCTCCCGAACTATTTGCATATCTGGGTTGAAGTCTCTAACCAGGGTGCCTTTCGGGCCCTTAACTGTTACTTTGTTATTTTCGTCAACAATTACGTCCACGCCACTGGGTACCGTAATTGGGTTCCTACCTATCCGAGACATCAGTGCACCTCCTTTACAGGCCTACCAGACGTAGCAGATGACTTCGCCGCCGACACCTGCTTGACGAGCCTGCTTGTCAGTCATCAAACCACGAGATGTCGAAAGAACAGCGATTCCAAGACCACCTAGAACTCGTGGCACTTCGTCCTTGCGAGCGTATACCCGTAAGCCAGGGCGACTGATGCGCTTGAGGCCGGTAATTACCCGCTCTTTGTTAGGACCATACTTTAGCTGCAGGCGTATAATTCCCTGCTTGTCATCGGCGATATATACATAATCACGGATATACCCTTCTGCCTTTAAGATCTCTACCAAGCTTAATTTCATCTTGGAGGCAGGTACATCAAGTGTTTCATGATAAGCAATGTTGGCATTGCGAATCCGCGTTAACAGATCTGCAATAGGATCAGTCATCACCATTTACCATAACGACCTCCTTCCCGTCTGCTGGGGCATTACCAGCTAGCCTTTTTGACTCCCGGAATCTGGCCTTCATGAGCTAGTTCACGGAAGCAAATTCGGCAGATGCCAAATTTACGCATGTAAGCATGGGGGCGACCGCAAATTCTGCAGCGGTTATAACTACGCACAGAAAACTTGGGTTCGCGCTGTTGCTTCAGAATCATCGACTTCTTAGCCACAATTGTCCCTCCCTTGTTTTACTGGCGGAATGGCATGCCGAAGAACTCTAGAAGAGCCTTGGCTTCTTCGTCAGTGCGAGCAGTAGTCACAATTGTGATGTCCATGCCCTGGATTTGCTCAACCTTATCGTAATCAATCTCAGGGAAAACCAACTGTTCCTTGACGCTTAACGAATAGTTGCCCCTACCATCAAAAGACTTGGGTGAGACTCCGCGGAAATCGCGGACACGTGGCAGGTTAATGTTCATCAATTTATCGAGGAACTCATACATTCGGTCTCCACGCAAAGTGACCTTGGTACCAATAGCCATTCCTTCGCGCAACTTAAAGTTAGAGACTGACTTACGGGCACGGGTAATTACCGGCTTTTGCCCGGCAATGATTGCTAGATCGCCGGCTGCTGCATCAAGTATCTTAGAATTGGCAATCGCCTTACCTACGCCCATGTTGATAACAACTTTCTCTAGGCGTGGTATCTCCATGATGTTCGTATAGCCGAACTTCTGCTGCATTGCAGGTATGACTTCGCTCTGAAATTTGTCTTTTAACCGCGGCATAGCCTAACCCTCCCTTCTAACCTACTTATCAATATTCTCATTGCACTTCTTGCAAACGCGTACCTTGGCACCATTCCCCAGAATCTGGCTGGCAACGCGGGTAGGCTGCTTGCAAGCAGGACAAACCAACATCACTTTGGCAGCAAAAACGGGAGCTTCCTGTTTCAACAGCCCGCCTTGCTGCATAGTGGGGCTCGGTTTCTTGTGCTTGGTGACGACATTTACGTCTTCTACCAGTACTTTCCCCTCTGATGGAAAAGCTACCAGCACTTTGCCTTTCTTGCCCTTGTCCTTACCAGACAAAACGATGACCGTGTCACCTTTGCGAACGTGCAGCTTATGCTGACTCATTACTTAAGCCTCCTCCCTGACTGGGCCTTACAGTACTTCGGGAGCTAGAGAAACTATCTTCATGAAGTTCTTCTCTCGTAGCTCACGGGCGACTGGGCCGAAGATGCGGGTTCCGCGAGGATTGCCCTGGGTGTCAATAATCACGGCTGCATTGTCGTCAAACTTAATATGGGAACCATCTCGACGATGAACTCCAAATGCGGAACGAACGACTACTGCCCGGATGACGTCTCCTTTTTTAACAACTCCGCCGGGTGTGGCTACCTTGACACTAGCGGTGATGATATCTCCAACGTTTGCGTAACGATGCTTATGTCCGCCAACCACATTAATGCACAAGATCTCTTTTGCTCCTGAGTTATCAGCCACACGTAAACGGCTCTCCTTTTGGATCATGCTCTGGGCCTCCCTTCTAGTGACAAATTGAGCTACTCAGCTTTTCTAACAATCTCAACCACGCGCCAACGCTTGGTTTTGCTGAGAGGACGGGTCTCCATGATCCGTACCACATCACCAACGCGACTCTGGTTATCTTCACAATGGGCTTTGAACTTGGTCGTCTTCTTCACTGTGCGACCGTATAAAGGATGCTGGGTTAGCGTTTCGACAGCTACGACGACAGTCTTATCCATCGTATCGCTGACTACAACACCCTGACGTACCTTACGTAAGTTGCGGTGCAACATCATACGCCTCCTTCCCCTTAGCTAATATGGAGTTCGCGCTCCCGCAAGACAGTCTTAATGCGGGCAATAGCTGTGCGCACTTCACCGATGCGCATCGGGTTATCAAGCTGACCAGTAACGGACCGGAAACGAAGGTTGAATAATTCATCCTTTAGCGCAACAAGCTTTTGCTCTAGTTCTGCTTCGGACATTTCCCGAATTTCTTTAACCTTCATTATGCTCACCACCCGTATCCTTGCGTGTTATAAACTTCGTCTTAATCGGTAGCTTATGAGCTGCTAAGCGCATTGCTTCCCGAGCCACATCTTCCTCGATGCCGGCCATTTCAAACAACACTCTACCGGGTTTAACAACGGCTACCCAATACTCTGGGGAACCTTTACCGCTACCCATACGCGTTTCGGCCGGTTTCTGGGTGATCGGGCGATCTGGGAAGATCTTGATCCATACCTTACCGCCGCGCCGAGCAAAACGCGTCATCGCAATACGAGCAGCTTCGATCTGACGGCTGGTAACCCATGCCGCTTCTAGCGCCTGCAAACCGTATTCACCAAAGGCAATTTCAGTGCCTCTTTGGGCCTTTCCCTTAAGCGAAGGCCGATGGGGTCTGCGGTACTTAACACGTTTTGGCATCAACATTGATTACTCGCCCCCTTCCGCCGCTTTAGCTTTCGGTTGCGGCAGAACTTCTCCTTTGTAAATCCAGACTTTAACACCAATCTGGCCATAGGTGGTATGGGCAGTTGCGATTGCATAATCGATATCCGCTCGCAAAGTGTGCAAAGGAATAGTTCCCTCACGTGTCCACTCGGAACGGGCAATTTCTGCTCCATTTAGTCGTCCCGCCACATTAATTCTGATCCCTTTGGCACCAGCACGCATCGTGCGCATCATAGCCTGACGCATAGCGCGGCGATGATGGGTGCGACGTTCTAGCTGGGCGGCAATATTTTCAGCGACCAGCTGAGCGCTGAGCTCAGGCACGCGGATCTCGATAACGTTAACGTAAACTTGCTTACCAGTCATGCTCTCTAGTGCTTTCCGCAAATCTTCAACACCGGAACCACCACGCCCGATAACCATACCAGGTTTTGCAGCATGGATGAAAGTGCGGATCACGTTACCAGCACGTTCGATCACGATATGATCAATGCCAGCGTTAAAGAGCCTCTCTTTGAGGTACTCGCGAATCTGATGATCCTCTAGGAGGAAATCAGCGTAGTTCTTTTCTGCGTACCACTTGGAGTCCCAATCTCGGATAATACCTACTCGCAACCCCTTGGGGTGAATCTTTTGACCCACTTGCTAGATCCCTCCTCCTATCGTTCTTTGACTACAATCGTAATGTGGCAGGAACGTTTTAAAACTGGGTAAATGCGCCCTTGCGCCCGGGGACGATAGCGTTTGATCGTCGGCCCAGCATCAACCCGTGCTTCCGCCACATATAATTCATCGGCGTTCATGTCATAGTTGTGTTCGGCATTTGCCACGGCCGAACGGATGACCTTTTCAATCGGCTGAGAAGCAACCTTGGGGGTGTAGCGAAGAATACTAACTGCTTCGTCTACGCTCTTGCCGCGAATGAGGTCAATGACAATCCGCGCCTTACGGGGGGCAATGCGGA
>CALNBW010000481.1 GCA_937874815.1 uncultured Bacillota bacterium
CTGCACCTGCATGCTGGTGATATCATCGCCCTCCATGCCTTCCTTGGCTACATAGCCGCTGAAGCGCACGCTTAGCTCAGATGCGCTTAGCTGGGCAAGACCATCTCTGCAGAGGAACAGTAACAAGCCGGCGAGAGGGAGTTGTTCCGTTTTTGCTAATAAGGTGTCATCAGACAAGTCAATAACAGCGTTCACCTGTTGTCCTTTCTTACCGCCGGCATCAGCCGTTTGGATTGCTACCCAATTGCAGACTGTACGGAGGGAGACTGTCTCCCGGCCCACGAGTTCGTGCAGGACCTGTGTTTGTTCCTCGCACCACTCCTGCAATTGCAGTCTGTTTCTATGAATCTCTTGGGCCGCTGCTAGTTGGCTCTGCACTAAAGGCTGGGGCAATTTGGGGTCCGTTCGCGCCAGCATCTCCATCTCCTGATAGGTAGCATACGTCTGCTCCATGGTTGCATTTAGTGCCCGCACAATGGGGGCGAGCAGCCTCAGTTGATGCGCGTGGGTGCCCGCGGCCAAGAAGCGGTCCGCTCCCTGGCGGTAGTAGTGTTCTTCTTGCAACTCCCTAATCCTGTGCTGCGCGATGGAAGTCAGGGTGCGGTATAGCAGTATTTGGCAGACCGCGCTGCCTAAAGCCAGAAAATAGGTCAAATAGGTTCTCTCTGGCTGCTGCCATAGCAAAAGGCCAAGGGGTAGCAGGATACTGACTGCCCAGTACCCGCGGTGCTGTTTTGTATGGGCCCAATACCACAGCGAAAATTGCACAATAATGATGGCAGCTAGCGCATAGCTGCCAGCCAGTACACTTACGAGGGCGCTGGCAAGCATAGTGATGATATATTGCCAGGCGGGGAGAGCTAGTAATGGTGTAGTGCCCAGCAGGAAGGCCGGCCCGAGCAATACGGGCCAGGTTGTTCCAGGCCACGCTAGCTGTTCAATAATGACGCTAATAGCAGCAACCAGCAGGTTGCTCTTCTTATCTTGCAGTGACTTCACTAGGACTACACCTCTATTTCTCTATGGGATAATCGCTAGTGTATAGCCTTCGCCCTTTAGACTGTAAATCCTGCCTGCTAATTCCAGGATGAAATGGGGCTGTTGCATTAGCTTGCAACAGCCCCCGGGTTGGACAGGGTCCGCCCCTACAGATCCCCCGCAACCTAGGGGCACCCGTAGGGGGCTGTCGCCCTGCTTAATTCCCAGTTGCTTTTTTCATCGCGTCGGCTTCTTTGCAGAAGCGGTCGAGTAGTCTTTCCGCTACTTTGGGATTGATCAGGGTGCCTGGCCCCGCAATGCACCCGCCAGCACAGGCCATACCTTCTATGAAATCGGCATCCAGGCGGCCAGCGCGTAGATCGTCGCAGGCCGCAACTGCTGCCTGCAAGCCATCGGCCTGTTGCACTGTCGGCACCGGATAACCAGGCGGCAGATATGCTACCAGTGCTTCTGTAACACCACCACTCTTGGCGAAACCGCGACCGAGAGGTCCTGCGTCAGCCATCTCTGGTTGCGCCGCCAGGGAAGCCAGGTTAACCCCTTTGCCGACCAACATACAGGCTGCCTCTTCAAAAGTGAGTACGGCATCCAGATAGGGTGTTGTCGCTGCTTCAGCCTTTTTAGCAACACAGGGGCCGATAAAAACTAGCCGCGCCTCCGGCTGCTGGGCCTTAATTGCAGTAGCCAGTTGCACCATGGGCGACGGAGTGTGGGAAACAGCGCCTAGCTGGTCAGGATAGTGTTTTGTGATCAGTCCTACAAATGCCGGGCAACAGGAGCTAGTCATCACTTTAGCGCCATCTTGTTTGCGCTCGACATATTCAGTTGCTTCTAAAGCTGCTACTGCTTCGGCACCTTGGGCTACTTCGATTACCTTTTGGAAACCAATTTGCTTGAGACCGGTTACTATAGCGCCTGAGTTCACCTTGGGGCCAAACTGGCCCACGAAGGCAGGGGCAATTAAGGCATATACGGGATAATCAGTTTGCTTTAGCATCTCTATGGCCGGAATAACGTGGGTATAATCACCGATTGAGCCGAAGGGGCAAGCATTGATGCATGCACCACAACCAACGCATTTGTTACAATCGATCTCGGCAATGCCATCCGCGTCAGGCCGAATAGCGCCCACCGCGCAGGCCTGTTCGCAAGGCCTAGTAATCTGCACAATGGCATGGTAGCTACAGCTGTTGGCGCAACGTCCACACTCGATGCAGCGGTTACGGTCAATGTAGGCGCGGTTGTTGACTATGGTAATAGCGTTCTTAGGACAGGCGTTTTTACAATAATGCGCCCCACAGTTGCGGCAAGCGTCAGTCACTACATAGCGATCAATTGGGCAACGATCACAGGCAACGGAGAGCATCTCCACATTACAGCTGCGTTTAAATTCGGAGGTAGCAAGCGCCTGTTGGGCCATGGATTGCAGCGATGCATGTCTGCTCACCTGATCTGCAGCCAGTCCTAAAACGAGGCGCGCCTTTTCCCGTAGGATGGCCCTTTCTTTATGCTCGCAGCAGCGATAGCTAATCTCATTGTTGTCTAGTATTTCGTCAGGTACATCATCAATTTGCTCGACAAGCTTATCTTGCCAGGTTAAACGGGCGATAGTGGTATACAACTGACGCTTGATTTTCGTTACTTCAGAAAGTGTAGTATTCATCGTGCACCTCTGTTGTCTGCTAGTAGTTCGTTGACTAGGGCGAGCAACTTCTCTTCCGTTAACCGAGAGTAAAGCGTGCCGTTGATGCGGGCATTCGGACCGTGTGCGCATGCTCCCAAGCAGTGCGTCAGTTTCACCTGTAGCCTTTGCCCGTGCGTTTGCTTGAGAGTATTAGTTACGTCCAAGAGCCCTTGCGCCCCCATCAAGTGGCAGGCAGTTCCAGCGCAAATCTCCACCTCAACAGATTGCATGATATTCCTCCTGTTCGCCATGATTGTCCTCAAGTACGCTTTAGCGTTCTCCGAGCATCAATAATAGGTAACTTCAACATCAATATTGCGTTTGGATAGTACCTTGGCAATTCTGTCTACCACAAAAGTGCGCGGGGCCAGGTGTACTAGTTGCTCCAGATTAGCATGAGCTGCATTCTGTGCTCTCCCTACAAGGAACCTCACTTCCTCTGCATTCCATAGTTGTTTGGCTAAGAGGGTTGCTCCATCCGCGCGGCGCGGTAGTTCTTCGCCCTCAGCCGCAGCCCTAAGTAGTTGGTAACAGAGATTAAGCGTCAGAATGCCTTCTGTAGTTAGGTCGATGCCGTCGATTTTACCAATGGGGGGCACCCGCGGGTCGACGTAGTCGGTGCTGGTCTCGAGTTCGCGGCCTGTGGTGCGGCTCACAATCTGAGCCGTTGTTCCGCCGCATACGGCGACGAAACTCCCCGGTTCTGCTAGCAGAGCTCTCACCATCTTGCTATCATCCTTGGGGTCGAGGGCTGGCCCAGTAAGCACTGTTACCTGTTGCGGTGGCCGGATCTTGACAACCACTGCGGTACAGTCATCTCCCGGGCGAGAGAGATAACAAGCATCGGTGAGGTTAATCACGCGGTCAGCCAGCTGTTCACAGTATTCACCGGAGCTGCAGGGCTGTGTAAAATACTCCAGTAAACCCTCTTTACCTAAGCCCAGGTCATAGAGCCCGCCCACACCAGCGTGCATCACTCCATCAGAAACAAGCAGGATTACGTCTCCGTTTTGAGTTTGAAAAGTCGCCTGCTTGACCAGTTGCCCATTAACAACCCGTTCCTGGCGCTGTAACTCAAAGGGCTTATCATCACGAAATAATATCGCCTCCGGGTTATCATATTCAAACAGGCGTGCCTGGCCGTCACTCCGTAATTGCAGGATGGCCAAGGTAGAATAAGCGATTTCCCTGGTCTTACAAATAGGCAACGTATCAGCAATTGTACTCATCACGTGTTCAATCGACACTTTGCGCCTCAGCAATCCGCTAGCAATATGGGTGGTGAGAGTGGCCAAGATATTAGCTTTCACGCCACTGCCCAGGCCATCGGAGAGCACTACTGTTGTCTCCCCCGGTGTCTTGACAACACAGGTAGCGTCGCCACAGAGTTCTTCCTGATGTTTGCTGAGCTTAGCAATGCCAACTTCCGCCGCTAGCTTCATAGGTCATCTACCTCTTCCACTGTTTTGATCAGTTCTAAGAGGGTAGCCTTAGTTTCAGCCGTTGCTTCTCCTAAGAGTCCCGCGATTTCCTGCGCCAACTTCATCTGATTACGAATGACTTCTTTAGCTCTGCTGGCGGTGTCTTGGTGTCTTTGCTCGAGCTGTTGCTTCCTGTTTTCCGCTTCGGTGATATCACTGATGATCCCGATAACCAGATCGTAATTTGGCAACGGATAGATAAACTGGCTGGTAAATAGCCCAAGTTCAGGGTAATCAACGCGCTTGTGTATCGCTTGGCCTGTCTCTGCTACCTCAGCAAAGTTGGTGGGGTCTACGAAGAGCGCCAAGTGTTGCCCGCGGGTTGCCAGTTTTTCAGGGTTAAAAAGCTTATTGGCCATGGGGTTGAATTGATGAATTAGCAGATCCTGCGTCACTACAATAATGGCGTTGAGGGAGGAGTCGACAACAACATGGGAAAGCGACTCGAATTTAGCGCGCATGTAGGGAACACACATCTCCAGTTCAGCCAATCCCCGGTAGGTGGCGATTGCTTTATCCCGGCAAGACGGATAACCGCAGCCGCCGCAGTTGCTTTCATCCTCTATAGTGTGTTTCCCGATCTGCACCAAAATGGCCCGTATTTCTTCCTCCGTTGGTAAGGCCAACCGGGGGCTGCGGGCTTCATATTGGGCTTGCGGCAGCGCCTTAGCATCGGCCACCACAAGCGAATTTTGTTTGGCATCGTGCTGCTGTTGCCTGCTACGATGATAAGCCACCAGGCGCGAGCGCTTATGAACAGCGCTTTGTTGTTTGCTAACGCCTGGCCCGTCGATGCAACCCTCTCTGCAAGCTAAGGCCTCGATGAAACTAGGATTGATCTGGCCGTTTGCTAGTTCCGTAAATAATTCTATACAGGCATCTAGGCCGCTGACGGCTATGCATTCGGGCATAGAATCAGCCTGTAGGCCAGCGGTAGACATGATGCCGCGGCTAAGGGGATAGATAGTAGCCTTTTGGGTTATTGCATCGGCCTCAGCCGGCTGCAACGCTGCCGGGTCGATGTTCTGCTGGTTCCAGATGCCGGCCAGTTGTTCGAAAGTCAGTACCGCATCTACAGCGCCCAGGGCGGCGGGCCGACTGGCTTCCTGTATTTTGGCGATACAGGGGCCGATGAACACTATCTTCGCTTGGGGAAAACGGGCGTGCAGAGAGCCGCCATGAATCACCATGGGAGAGGCGGAGTCGGCCAGCAGCGGCAGTAACTCCGGAAAATATATTTCTAACAAGTTAACGATTGTGGGGCAGCAGGAGGAAATTAGGGTAGAGTGCCTCGCTTGTAGCTTTTGTCGATAGTGAGCCGCCACCGCTTCAGCTGCTAATGCTGTCTCTTCTATGTGGGTAAAGCCTAGCGCCCTAAGTCCGGCAATCACTTGCTCGGGTGCGTAGTCGGCATAGGCGACGGCGTAGGAGGGAGCTAGGCTAACGCATACTTCATCTCCTGCTGCCAAATAGTCTAAGACTGCTTCTGCTTGAGAAACGACCGTTTTTGCTTTTTGTGGGCAGGCCTCTATTATCAGGGCTAACGTTCTTGATCAATTCATCGTTGATTTTCACGACAACACCTTCAGTGCAGCAACCCTGACAAAATGAGGCCGCGAGTTTGACCTCTCCAGGTGTCTCGGTAGTCGCTAGTAGTTGTTTGAGCTTGTCAATTATCTGGTATGAACCCTTAAGGTGGCAGCCACTACCGATACAGACGTAGATTGACGTCATCTCCCACACCTCCTTCTTTCATTAAGACCTTGTTATTAAAATAACAAACTTCCTTATTCCCATTGTAACCGTACATTGTATACATGTAAATAGTTGTAGAGGAAGAATATCTATTGCGAATATTGGCCAGCATCATCTGGGCATAAAAAACAGCCACTGGGACAGTCGTCCCCGTGGCTAGCGCGGTATATCTGTAGGGGTCGGACCCTGTCCGACCCGGGCTGTTGCAGCCCTGTGCTATCCTACCAAGGTAACCGCCAGAAATCACTGCCAAAGCCCCCATCGGTTCTAGGGAAGGTCGTTGGTCCTGTGAGCAGCGCATTGGGGCCTCAAATAGAAGGTGCTTAGACAGCGACGGTTAAAAGCGGCCAACTGTTTGAGCCTAGGCGAGTTTTGGCCGCTCAGTGAATTGCTCTAGCAATTCGCTTCCCTAATTAGTGCGGCAACTATATCGAAGATATAGTGAGAGCACATG
>CALNBW010000482.1 GCA_937874815.1 uncultured Bacillota bacterium
AGGAATGAGCAGCTTCTTCAGCTCCGTTTCCAGCCTTTCCAGTTTCTCTTTAAGCTCCTCTATTTCCAGCTCTAAAAGAGCCTCAAACTCGGCGTCTGTCCCTGCCTCGGCCAACATTGCCTGTGCCGATTCCAGCTGTTCCTGACTGGTCATGTAGGCAGTATAGGCGTCTACCGTTTCGCTGAGGTTAGCCTGCTCTTTAACATATTCCCGCCACTCATTCTGGCGGCCGATAACATCGGGATCATTCACGAGCGCTGTCAGTTCATCATAGCGCTCTTTAATCTTAGCTAGTTTGTCAAACATATTGTTGCCCCCTTTTAAGCCTGTCAACTACTAACAGGGTGCCAGATCGGGTTCTACTGCTAACAGCCCTTGCAAGGCTGCAATGGCCACTTCCATCTGGCCGTCATCCGGCTCACGGGTGGTTGCTCTCTGCAACAGCAGTGCCGGTGCCATGATCCAGCCCAACACCCCGCCGCCCTCGGCGTTACGGGCAGCCAAGCGACTAAGCTCATAAGCTATACCGGCCACCACGGGCAGCATTGCTAGGCGGGTAACCACTCGCATCACTAAATTGGGCCAGCCAAAAAAAGAAAACAGAACGATGCTGACCAGCATTACCAGCAATAGGAAGGCTGTGCCACAGCGAGGGTGTTCGGCCCGTTTATTGCGCAGATTAGACACCTCTAGCGCTTCTCCGGCTTCAAAAGTATGAATTGCCTTGTGTTCAGCCCCATGATACTGGAAGAAGCGCCGCATATCGGGCATGAGGCTGATGCCCAGCATATAACTGAGGAAAATGGCCATGCGCAACAGGCCTTCCACCAGGTTGAGCACGATTGGGGACAAGCCCAACGGATT
Source organism: uncultured Bacillota bacterium (assembly GCA_937874815.1). Taxonomy (GTDB): domain Bacteria; phylum Bacillota; class UBA994; order UBA5500; family UBA5500; genus UBA5500. Next base: position 865 of record CALNBW010000482.1, read on the forward strand.
CAGTAGGTGCACCACAAAGGTTGGCAGTAACATAAACAGCACCACGCCTAACCCCAGGCCTAGCACCGTGGCCGCAATGGCTTCTCCTTTGCCCAGCTGCACATCATCGGGTTGAGAAGCGTTGGCCGAAAAAAGAATGGCATCTACCCCTACAACCATGGCTTCCACGAAAGCGGCAGTGCCACGCAAAAACGGCCACCGCATGAAAGGCAGATAGTTGACCAAGCGCCAATTGGGTCGTACTTCAACAGCTACCCCGCCATCGGGCTGACGCACGGCGATGGCTAATTGCTCGCGACCGCGCATCATTACCCCTTCCATTACAGCCTGCCCACCTACGGTAGTTACCTTACGCGTCATAGGCACACCCCCGGTTCTCTTAGTTTACATTTATTAAAAAGACAAGAAGCAGAGCTACTGCGCGTAGCTCTGCTTCCTTAACTGCTTACTTATTGACTAGGCCATACTTTCTATTAAAGCGATCAACACGACCGCCGGTGTCAACAAATTTCTGCTTGCCAGTAAAGAAAGGATGGCACTTCGAGCAAAGCTCGACTTTCAGCTGCTTCTTGGTAGAGCCAGTCTCGAAGGTTTCGCCACAGGCGCAAGTAACAATAGCTGGACCATAGTTAGGATGGATTTTTTCTTTCACGTCTATTCACCTCTTTCCAAAAAGCCTTGGCTATAAAATCGCAACGCAGCGGCTGCCGCGCCGCAACCATTTAGCAATGCACAGAAGAAATTATAGCACAATTATAGGCAACGGAGCAATACAAAGTCGCCAAAAGCGGGGAATTGTGGGCGCGTTTTGTGGGTCGCGGGCGACATAGGATGTCGCCCCTACGAATACCTCGAACGCTTAAGAGAACTGTAGCGGCCGGATCCTATCCGGCCCAAGGATTGAGGCATCTGCTAGGTCGACCCGGGCACCCCTACGAGAAGCTGCCGACGACGAGGCCGGGGATTTCCGAACGCAGAATGTCGGCCAGCTGCTCCATCCCATAAAGGGGTCCATTGGAATGGCGCATCAGGGCCATATACTGATCGGGGTCGATATTCAAGTTGCGCACCTGCACCATATCCACGCCATTGTGGGCGATGAACTCGATTAGCGCCTCCAGTTCGTCTTCGCGGTCAGTAACTCCGGGGAAAGCAAGCAGATTGAGGGCCACGCGCACGCCGCCTGCTTTGGCTAAGCGAATAGAGTTGGCGACGTCGGCCAGATCATAAGTCTGTGAGCGATAGTAGGCCTGGTAGTTGCCTGGAATACAGCTATTCAAGCTGACGCGCAAGGAATCAATGCCCGTATCCACTACCTGCTGGATGCCCGCTGTATAACCAGCATTCGTGTTGGCATTAATCGTGCCGCCGTTGGTCTGCTGGCGCAGCTGTCGGATTGCAGATGCAATCAATTCGGCTCGCAGCATGGGCTCGCCTTCGCACCCTTGTCCGAAAGAGATAATAGCGTCCTGGGCCTGCTGTAAATGGGGCAGGGCCACCTGCACGATTTCCTCAACGCTAGGCCGAAACTTGATGCGCCCCTGCGGCGAAGGACAACAATCGGCTGCTTGCTCAGAAATACAGCCAACGCAGGCGGCATTACAGGCGTTGGATACCGGGATGCCGCCCTCATAGCGTCTATAAAAGATATTTTGTGCCGTGAAACAACTATATTCTAGGGCACAGTGGGCTAGCTGGGCTATGATCTGGTTATCTGGCAACTCGGCCCGTCGCTTGGCTACTAGCTGCTCTAGCTCCGGCGTGTTGAAGTGGACAGGGTCCCACTTGTATAGGTCTTCATCTTCTACTTTGGCAGCTACGCAAAACTGGTTGTCCTGCCAAGCCACTGCCGTATAGCCATAGAGCGGTAGGGCAACGCCCTTGCCGTGATAGGCGGGCAGGGCGAGGCGAGTGTAGCCCTGGGGCAAAAGCGCTGCCAACGCATAGCGTTGGGCCGCCAGAGGCGTAAAAGCGCCGTCCGGCGTAAGGCCGACGGCCCTGCGTTCGGGCAGGAGCACCAGGCTGCCTCCCGCGGGCAAAGGTATCATTTGCTCGGGTGTAAGTTCGATTAGTACATCGCCGACGCGGCCGACTGCGGCATGGCGTTCATCGACATAGGCGTTGCCGCGGGTATCGGCATAGGTTGCCTGCAACACAGAGAAGCCCCCTTCGTGACATCATGGTTTGTTAGCATGATATCACGGGGGGCGGGTTTGTGAAAGCGCGTTTTGCAGCAGGACAGGGGACGGAGTTTTGTCCCGCACCGCCTCAAGGCGGGTGGGACAAAGCTCACGTCCCGCAGTCCCGCCGCCCACAAGGCCGAACGGCGTTACCGCGTTTTAGGCAATACGGTGACTGGGTCGACAAGGCGGTCGTTAATGCGTACCTCAAGATGCACGTGGGGGCCGGTGGAAAAACCGGTGCTGCCCACGGCGGCAATCGTCTGCCCGGCCTCAATGCTTTGCCCACGCTTAACATAAAGTTTGCTGGCGTGGCCGTAAGCCGTTTTCAAGCCATTGCCATGATCAAGGAAAACGCAATAACCGTAGCCGTTCTTCCAGCCTGCAAACTCAACTACTCCGGCGCAGGTAGCCTTAATTGGCGTCCCCGTTGGTGCGGCAATGTCTAACCCATAGTGAAACTTTTCAAAACGGGTACGGTAGCCCCAGCCTGAGGTCACCGTGCCCAGAACCGGCCACAGTAAACGATAATTCGTACTACTGCCGCTGCGGCTCGCCAGCGGCTGCGTTGGCGCACAGATGATGAGGGTCTGTCCAACTTTGATCAGGTTACCCCTGAGGCTATTCCACTGCTGCAAGTTGCCGACTGAAACAGCGAAGCGCTGTGCTAAGCCCCACAGGGTGTCGCCCTTTTGCACCACATAAGTTGTTGTGCGCGCGATGGCTATTCTGGCCTCTGGCAGAATGGGCACCTCCTCCCACTCGTGAGCTGCCTGTTGCTCCTGCAAGTAACTGATAAGGTCAATCTCGTCTAAGCGAGGAGAAGGCGGTAGCCAAGGGGCACCCCCTGCTACCGGCAATGGCGCAACACAAATCATCACGCAAAAAATGACTACAGCGCTTAGAAACCGCTGTCTTTTGTTCAACATAATGTTTTTTCACCAACCTTATTAGGTTTGCCTAGAAATGGAAATGGGCTAAATGCCAACACCATTCCTATGATTCCCAGCAGTTGGCGAAATATACAGCGTTATTTATCCACCATGGCAGCCAGCAGGTGATAGAAATAGGCGTTATCTTTGGTGGTGCGCAGGTTCTTAAACAGTTCTTCCATGAACTTGGTGGGCTGTGGACCATCGGCGAGCTTGCGCAACGTGTAGGCCGCCTGTAATTCTTCGGCGCTGAGCAGCAAGTCTTCGCGCCGGGTGCCAGAGCGGCGGATATCGATGGCTGGGAAGAGGCGCCGTTCCGCTAGGCGGCGATCGAGATGTAGCTCGAGGTTACCGGTGCCCTTGAATTCCTCGTAGATCACATCATCCATGCGGCTACCGGTGTCAATCAGCGCGGTGGCTAGAATAGTCAGGCTGCCGCCTTCTTCGAAGTTACGGGCCGCGCCGAAAAAGCGCTTGGGCTTATGCAGCGCCGCCGGGTCCATACCACCACTCAACAAGCGCCCAGACGCCGGCACCACCAAGTTATTGGCGCGCGCTAGCCGCGTAATGCTATCCATAAGAATAACCACATCGCGCTTGTGCTCGGCCAAACGCTTGGCCCGCTCAATAACCATATCCGCCACACGCACATGGTTTTCTGGCAACTCATCGAAGGTGGAATAGACAACCTCGCTATCGCCAGTCACCAAACGCTGCATATCAGTTACTTCCTCGGGGCGCTCGTCAATAAGCAGCACAATCAAGTGCACTTCCGGATGATTAGTGGTAATGGCGTTGGCTATCTGCTTCAGCAGGCTCGTTTTGCCTGCCTTAGGCGGCGACACAATCAGGCCGCGCTGCCCCTTCCCCACTGGTGCCACAATATCCATCAGACGTGTGCTGAGCTCAGTCTGCTTGTTTTCTAACACTATACGACTGTTGGGGTAGATTGGCGTTAAGGCATCAAAACCGATGCGCTGAATGGCCGCACCCGGCTGAAAACCGTTAACCGATTCCACGTGCAGCAGGGCATAGTATCTTTCATTATCCTTGGGATGACGCACCTTGCCATAAACCTGGTCGCCCGTCTTCAGGTCAAAACGACGAATCTGGGAAGGTGAAACGTAAATATCTTCGCTGCTTGGTAAGTAGTTTATCGGTCGCAAAAAACCGAAGCCATCGGCCAGCACATCTAAGATGCCATGGGTAAACATGAAACCGTCTTTCTCGGTTTCGGCCTTTAAGATCTCGAAAATTAGCTCCCGCTTCTTTAAGCGCGAGTAGCCTTCGATATTGAGCTCTTTGGCCAGCACATATAACTCCTGAGCCGTCCTCTTTTCTAGTTGGGCTAAATCGTAATTCAAAGCATCACTTCCTTGTAATATTGGGCGGGTAGATAGATTAAACGTAAGAAACCTGGTAAGGCAGGATGATGGTGTAGATGTTATGGGGACGAAGGGATATGTAAGGGTGGCCCGGGCCGGTCACCCCTACATTCTATTCTTGACGGGCTAGCAGATCTTTAAGCACTGGTTTGAGGTCCAAACGGTGGATTGCTTCAATAAATCGCACGGTGCCGGTTTTTGAGCGCATGACCAGCGAATGAGTGCGAGCCTTGATACCTTGGTAGCGTACGCCCCGTAGCAAGTCGCCATCAGTAATACCAGTGGCGGCGAAAATCACATCGTTGCCGTGCACCAAATCTTCATGGGTCAGGATGGCACGAATATCGCGCACTCCCATCGCCTGAGCACGAGCCGTCTGCTCTTCGTTTTCTGGCCAGAAGCGAGCCTGCATTTCGCCACCCAAGCATTTCAGCGCGGCCGCCGCCAACACACCTTCTGGCGCGCCACCGATACCGAGCAGCATGTCTACCCCACTATCCGGAATAGCGGCTGCCACAGCCGGGGCTACATCGCCATCAGTGATGAGCTTGATGCGGGCACCCGCCTGGCGAATCTCGCGAATCATCTCGGCGTGGCGCGGGCGGTCAAGCACAACCACCGTCAAGTCGTTCACCAGGCGGTCAGTGGCTTTGGCAATCGCCTGGAGGTTATCTTTTATCGGAGCATCAATATCTATGCAGCCGACAGCCGCCGGGCCGACAGCAATCTTATGCATGTAGATGTCGGGGGCGTGCAGCAGCCTGCCGCTCTCGGCCACCGCCAAAACAGCGATGCTGTTAGGCAACCCCTTAGCCACCAGGTTAGTTCCTTCCAGCGGGTCCACGGCAATGTCGACGCAAGGGGTGGTAGCGCAACCAACCTGTTCGCCAATATAGAGCATGGGGGCTTCATCCCGCTCGCCTTCGCCAATCACAATCGTACCGCGAATGTTCACCGAATCGAGCATGGTGCGCATGGCGTCTACAGCGGCCCCATCGGCCGCCTCTTTTTGTCCTCT
>CALNBW010000483.1 GCA_937874815.1 uncultured Bacillota bacterium
GCCTCAGCTTTCACCATGTCGGCGAAGAAGGACGCTATTGTCAATATGGGCGGCCTAATCGGTATAAAGGATGACGAGGAGCTTTTCACACAAGTGCAGGGCCTCGCTGTTCCTTACGAGGGTTTTGTTACCTATGGCGGCCTAGCTGGACGCGATCTGGAGGCGTTGGCCATCGGTCTGTATGAGGGCATTGAACCCGATTACCTGCACTATCGCATCGGCCAGGTTGAGTACTTAGGCGATTTGCTACGCAGTGCTGGAGTGCCAGTCCAGTATCCAGTAGGTGGCCATGCGATTTTCGTTGATGCTAAGAAAATACTACCTCATATTCCTTATTATCAGTTCCCAGGACAAGCACTTGCTGTAGAGCTCTATTTGGAGGCAGGTATTCGTGGCTGCGATATCGGTTCCTATATGCTTGACCTAGATCCAGTTACGGGCGAGCAGCCAGAGAGCGAGATGGAGTTCACCAGACTATGCCTACCGCGTAGAGTGTATACTCAGGGTCATCTTGACATAGTGGCGGAGGCACTAATCAACATTCAGAAGCGGGCTGAGCAGGTAAAGGGATATGAAGTTGTTTGGCAGCCCAAAGTGTTGCGTCACTTCACTGCTAAACTGAAACCTGTGGAGTAATCACTTAGAGAGGACACGATCATATGCAAATTATAACTGCTGCACAAGTGGCGCAAGCACTAGACATGCAGCGTTGTATTGACTTGATGAAGAAAGCACTAATTGCCCTCTCTAACGGAGATGCAAGGCAGATTGTCAGGCCGGTTCTGCCGTTATATGACCGGAATGTGTTGGGGATGATGCCCGCCTATTACTCTTCTGGCAAGGTGGCTGGAGTAAAGATTCTGAGTGTATTCCCAGAAAACTACCAGAAGCATGCTCCTTCGCATCAGGGACAAATGCTCGTTTTCGAGACTGAGACAGGCAGCGTCAAGGCAATTGTTGATGCCGAATCACTTACTGGCATACGTACTGCGGCAGTTTCTGCCGCAGTAACGGAAGTAATGGCTAGGCCTAACGCCTCACGGCTGGCGATTCTTGGCGCTGGCTTGCAGGGGAGGCAGCATCTAGAAGCCATAAGGTTAGTACGCCAGCTGAGTGAAGTCACGGTATGGGATATTCGGCCCGAGGCGGCTACTCGTTATGCTGAAGAGATGATGATGAGGACAGGATTACCAGTGCGTGTGTGTGCTAGTGCCGCGGAAGCCGCTAGGGAAGCGGATATCATCTGCACCCTAACTCCCGCGGAGGAGCCTATTTTGTGCGCTGCCGATGTAAAGCCCGGCGCTCATATCAATGCGGTGGGCGCTTGTACTCCGGTCACCCGAGAGCTGGCATCCGATTTAGTAGCGGCTGGTAGGTTGTTTGTCGACTGGAAACCGGCAACTGTCATCGAGGCGGGGGATTATTTACTAGCCTTACAAGATGGTGCAATTACAGAGGCTCATATCTTGGGTGAAGCGGGGAAGGTGCTGGCTGGGGCGATACCAGGTAGAGTAAGCGAAAGCGATATCACTATTTTTGAAGCCCTAGGACAAGCCCTGCAGGATCTAATTGTGGCCAATTATGTAGCTGATACACTGAAGTAATTGGATAAAAGGAGGTGTTAAGCATGATCCCATATGATTTCGGGCTAACAGAGAAGCAGCAACTGCGAGCAAAGAAACTACACGAAGATAATATCGTCATCGATATGCTGTTTCAAGGGCCTATTGGCACCTACGCCCTGCCAGAGTCCCTGGAAGAGGAGCTTTTGAACTTAGCCAAACAAGCATACCCCCATGACGAGGTGGCTCAGGTTAGTTACGCCAGCAAACTGACGCGCGAATGGTACACAAGTGGTAAGCTAAGTGAGCTTTACCAGGAATGCTGGTATGAAAGCGGAATTACCGCAGCCTGCCGCCAGCTAGCTATCACCAGCAAAGATTCGCTGATGCGCAGCATGGCGACTATACAAGCCGAGTTTGATTACAAGCCCTGGCTAATCAAAGCCCGCACTGCAGCTGACATAGAAACTGCCCACGAGCGTGGTCAGAAGGCGGGCATCGTTACTAGTCAGGAAACGGTGGGTTATGGTAAAGATTTGAGCCTGCTAGAGATGGCCTATGCCTTCGGCCTGCGGGTGCAGCAGCTCACGTATAACAACCATAATTTCGTTGGCGCTGGTTGCATGGAGCCAAATGATGCTGGTCTGTCCCGGTTTGGCATGCAGTTTGTGGCTAAATGTAACGAGCTAGGCATTATCGTGGATACTGGGCATTGCGGTCACCAGACCACTTTGGATGCTTGTAAGTATTCTAAGACACCGGTCGTTGCTACCCATACTGGAGCGGAAAAGGTCTTTTTCCATAACCGCTGCAAATCAGATGAAGAAATTAAGGCCATTGCCGCTACTGGCGGCGTTATAGGCATATTTGCTATGCCGTGGTTCACAGCAGAAGACCCTCAGAATACGACTATAGAACATGTGCTTGATCACATTGATTACGTGGTCAACCTGGTAGGCGCTGAACACGTTGGCATCGGTACCGACTGGCCTATGCCCCAGACAAAGTGGATGGCGTTAACTTTTAAGAAGTATGTAGCCCCTACAATTGGCTTTGCCCCCGGCGATGGTCCTTCCACTGAATATGTGCATGGAATTAAAGATTATCGTAGCTTTGGCAACCTGACTGCAGGACTAGTGTCCCGTGGTTATAGCGACGCCGATGTTATCAAGATCATTGGGGGCAACTGGATGCGCGTCCTGAAACTGGTCTGTAAGTAGGAATGGTATTTCAAATAACAAGAGAGGAGAAATGAAGTAGTCAGTCTAGGTTCGGGTGACTAATAACGCGGGCAATCGCAAATTTCGGATTAGGAAAGGAGAATACCACTGAAATGAAGAGCAGTAGTAAGAACAAGGGGATTCGCCTAGGGGGAGTTGCCTTAGTACTGGTTGCCTGTTTGGCAACGATTCTCGTCGGTTGTGGCCCTAAGACTCCTTCGGCTTCAGGCCGAGATAGCGTATTTGTGGCTGTTTCCTCTATTGGCAATACGCTGGACTCTGCAGTTGCTAACTTTACCAATGTGACCATTGCGGCTGACCACATTTACGATCGTATCATTGCTTTCGATAAGAATTTCGAATTTGCACCGGCTGTTGCTAGCACTTGGGAGTACGTAGACAACATGACCTTCAAGTTTACAGTAGGTGACGGCTTTGCTTTTCACAATGGCGAGCCGCTAAAGATGGAGGATGTCGTTTATTCCATTGAACGCTTACGCGCCATTCCCCGCTGTGCCTCTTTCATGGGCAACATTAAGTCCGTAGAGGTAACCGGCGATAAGGAAATCACCATTACCTTGGCGGAACCGGATTCTTCCACTATTAGATCGTTAGTGTCCAATGCCCATGTGCTTAATAAGGCCTATTGTGAAAGCGTGGGAGAGGCTTATGCTAACAAGCCAGT
>CALNBW010000484.1 GCA_937874815.1 uncultured Bacillota bacterium
CGATGGCTAAGCACATGCCTACAGCATTAGGCCACACGCGCGCGAGCAGGGCCACGACCTTTGTTAACAGGTCACCCGCGGGCAACCTCATTTTTTCTTGCGCATGTCATTGAGGGCGGCTTTCACATCTGCAGGTAGGTTATCTTCTAGCCAGCTGCGTTGCAGAGTAGCTGGGTGGCGGCTATAATTGTTGTTCATTTCCTGCTTAGCTTGCTTGACCTCCAGCAGAAATTCACGGGCGCTAATCCGGCTCGCCCCTTGTGTTAGCACGGTATTTTGCTCTGCTTTATCCGAGGTACAGACGAGCACGCTTTTTTGGGTAGCGGCCAAGCTAACTGCAAGACGCTCAATGACACTGTCGGCTGTTTGGTTTTCCGGCGTGAAGATTACACAAAGCTGGGGGTCAATTTGTTCCGATGAACCAAGGTTCTCTTTGACAAGATGGGCGTCGAACACTAGCAGACATTGGACGTCCCAAAATCCAGCCAGGCTACTGAGCAAAGTGATCAACTGTTGCCGCACAAATTCTAGCTCGCCTGGCTGTAAGAAACCTACTTCTAACCACTGATTGCTTACGTTATAGCCATCAACCAGAAGATACTCATGTCCTCGTAACATCCTACTTTGGTTACCTAAGCGGGAACCACTTCACAAGCATGTAAGACTCGATCTAGATCGATGAGTAAAATAAGCTCGTCAGCAAATTTCAGAACCCCTTGCACATAATCATTTTGTGGAGTGACTGTTAGCGGCGGTATTGTGGCGATGTCAGCCTTGCTTACTTCCCGAATTTCTTCTACCACACCGGTATAATAGCCCACCGGAAAAGCCGATTGCTTGGGCAAAACTAGGTTACGCTGCCCGCCCTGATCCTCAGGCTGTTCTAGCAGTTGATACATATTGATCACGGGAAAATAGTCGTCTGGCTGTGGGTTGGCCGGGTCAGCCCCTGATTGCAGTGCCTGGCCCTTGATGTGAGCTGGGGCCGATTCCAGTGGCAAGATCTTTGGTGTGCGCAAAATGCGTTCAATAGCATCAATCTCAACCGCTATGCGCCTTCCTCCCAACCTGATCAAACTGATGATTTGGTTCTCTTGCTGACTAAGTTCGGTATCCGTCTGGGCAGCGGCCTGTTGGCGTCGAGGTAAATGGCAATGCTCCACTACCGCATTCATATCTAACAGAGTAACCATACCTAACTCGGTGCGCTTGATGCCACGGAAAAAATACTCTTCCCCTTCTGTGGCACTAGGTAAAGGCTCAATTTCTTCGCTAGGATAATTAATAATCTCGATAATATCACATACTGCCAGGGCACAGAGCCTTTCGTTGTGCGATATGACAACCATTTGCCAAGCTTCAGGTGCTGGGGTTTCGCCGGTCAAATCCAGTTGGGAAGCTAGGTGCAGCACCGGGATAACCTTATCGCGAAACACACAAACCCCCATAATGGAATCGGGCAGCTGGGGCAACGGCAAAATAGCCGGCAACGGTAAAATCTCTTGAATTGACCGGATCGGTAAGCCGTAGAGATTATCATAGATTTGACAAACCAGCTCAGAACTGTCGAATTTTCCTATTTGCTCGACACCGGCTAGATTATGCAAAGCATTAACATTATGGGTGACGACTGACATTGTTCTCCTCCTTCTGGGCAATGGTCGTAGCAAGTTTGGCCAAACCCAAAATTGCGACCTGCTGCTCCTTATACTCAACAAAACCTTGTATATAGGGGTTGTCTGTTTGTTTCAATTCTAAAGGCCTAACTTGGTCTTGATCGGTAAGTACAGCGATAACTTTATCAACTATTAGGCCCAACAACTGTTGTTGCTGGCTAACCACAATCACATTGCCAATACGGTCAGCCTCGGTTAAAGATAATAAACCCCGCAGGTTGATCAGGGGAATTATCCTACCGCGAAAATCAAAAACACCTTCAATATGTTGAGCTGAACGCGGTACTTGCCGGGCTGCCACATGGGGCAAAATCTCTTGCACAGCGGTTACATCTAAACCGAAAGGTTGGTTATCTAGGTGAAACAGAATCAGTTTTTGAGGAAGTTCAACGTTCATAATGATAGCCCCTCCCGCTTGAAATGCTAGCGATGACGTTAGCTAGTGCGTCAGTGTTTAAGAACAGTTCGGCAACAAAGCTCTATTTCCCTCTTCTGCTTCCGTAATTTAGCGAAAATGTGCTTTTCGCAGGACCAACGACCTTCTGCTGACCATAAGGGGCTGCGTGGCGCTTGCTGTAAGCACGATTGGAGCCTGCTCCTGTGCTCTAAGCAACGCTACGCAGCCCCCCTTAGCTGCTACCAAGATCAGCTTTTACTCTTCCTTTTGTGCCACCCGCGCTAAAGCGACCACGCTATCATTGTCTTCAACACGAATTAGGGTCACGCCCTGAGTGCTACGGCCCATCTGGGAAATGCCGCGAACTTCCATGCGGATGATGATGCCTTCAGCCGTGATCAGCATCACGTCATCTTCAGCCCGTACCATTTTGATGCCAGCGACCTTGCCATTGCGTTTGCTAGCCCGGATAGTTTGAATACCCTTGCCGCCACGCCGCTGAGCTCTGTATTCAGCAATGGGAGTACGTTTGCCAAAGCCTTTTTCAGTAACCACGAGCAGATCGGCATTTTCTTTCACGATGTCCATGTCAATGACTCGGTCCGATTTGCCTAGATTAATGCCTCGCACGCCCTGGGCTGTCCTGCCCATAGCTCGTACATCCGTCGTCGGGAAACGGATGGCCATCCCGTTTCTAGTGCTGATAATAGCCTCATCATCATCAGTAACTAGTTTCGCACCAATGAGCTGGTCGTCATCCCTTAAGGTGATAGCGATTAGGCCACTAGCTTTAACCGAATCATATTCTGGCAGCGGAGTCTTCTTGGTAATACCTTGCTCGGTCGTCAAGAACAGGTATTTATCTTCGGCGAACTCGCGTACCGGGATCACTGCACTAATTGCCTCTCCTGGTGTTAACGGCATGACATTGACGATAGGAGTGCCGCGCGCTTGTCTACTGGCTTCCGGTATCTCGTAGACCTTGATTCTGTAAACAAGACCCCGATTGGTGAGCACCAGCAGGTAATGATGGGTGGTGGTAATAAACAAATGCTCCACAAAGTCTTCGTCTTTGGTGCCCATAGCGGTGATACCCCGCCCGCCCCGCCGCTGGCTGCGATAGGTGTCCACCGGCAAACGCTTGATATAGCCTTGATGGGTAATGGTGATTACTGCATCTTCATCGGCGATCAGGTCTTCAATATCGATTTCGCCGACGGCTGCCATGATCTCCGTACGCCTAGTGTCCGCATACTTCTCTTTGATCACCAGCAGTTCTTCACGAATGATATTTAGTAATAGTTTTTCATCGGCCAGCGTGGCCCGCAAGCGAGCAATGACCAACTGTAACTCCTCATATTCAGCATCAATTTTCTCCCGCTCCAGGCCAGTTAGGCGGCGCAGACGCATGTCCAAAATGGCCTGGGCCTGCTTCTCACTCAGGCCAAAGTTCTGCATCAAGCCATTTCGGGCTTCCTCATCGGTGCGGGAAGCGCGAATGAGAGCAATAACAGCATCAATATGGTCTAAAGCGATTTGATAACCCTCTAAGATATGGGCCCTGGCTTCTGCTTTCTCCAATTCAAAGCGGGTACGGCGAGTGAGTACATCTTTTTGGTGCTCGATGTAATAATGCAGCATTTCTTTTAGATTGAGCACGCGCGGTTCGCCATCAACCAGAGCTAACATGATGACCCCAAAAGTCATCTGCATTTGGCTATGCTTGTACAGCTGATTCAGAACCACATTATGGAAATGGCCATGCGCGTTTATTCCATGCGC
>CALNBW010000485.1 GCA_937874815.1 uncultured Bacillota bacterium
TAAGTAAAGCGAGGCTGGAACGCATACTTGATTTAGCAATTGACTCGGGAGGAGATTTTGCTGAGGTTTTCTGTGAGGACAGCTATTACAGTAATGTTTTGGCGCTAACCGATACGGTAGAGACTAGCTCGTTAGGTAGGGAAGCCGGTGTAGGGATCCGCATTTTTCATGGTTTGAACAGTCTTTATGGCTACACCAACAGCAGCGCTTCAGAGCGGCAACTGCTAGAGATGGTTAAATCCATGACAGCAATGCTCAAGCGAGCAGATGCCCAGCAGGTGCCATTGAGCGACCTTGTCAGTTACGGGGACGTTCACCGCGTGCTACAGCGCCCAACTCAAGTGCCGCTTGCAGCTAAGATGGACAAGGTAAACCGAGCCTTATCTGCTGCCAAAGGTTATTCGCCTGAGATCGCTCAAGTATCGGTTAGATATATCGACATGGAGCAAACAGTGCAAATCGCCAATTCGGAAGGGCTATATGCGGACGATTCACGAGTCAAAACCCGTTTGCATATTACTGCCTTCGCTCAAAATGAAAATGGTATGCAGACTGGCTATTTCGGCCCAGGGGCGATGCGCGGCTTCGAGTTTTATGATGATCTGGATATAGAGTGGTATGCGCGCGAATCAGCGCGTATTGCAGTAACGATGTTGCATGCCCATGGGAGCCCCGGGGGGCAGATGCCGGTTGTTATTGATAATGGGTTTGGTGGGCTTTTGTTCCATGAGGCCTGCGGGCATAGCTTAGAAGCGTCTTCGGTAGCCAAAGGCACTTCCGAGTTCTCAGGAAAGCTAGGGCAAAAAGTTGCTTCTCCGCTAGTAACCTTAGTTGACGATGGCTCGCTTGCTAACGAGTGGGGATCATTAGCTATTGATGACGAGGGGACACCTACGCAGAGGAACGTACTGATTGAAGATGGCATTTTGCGTAGTTACTTGGTGGATAAGCTTAACGGCCGCCGTATGGGTATGAAACCAACTGGCTCCGCTAGACGCAAAAACTATCGTTTTGCGCCAGTTTCCCGGATGACAAACACCTATATTGCCAATGGCACTAGCACTCGTGAACAGATTATAGCTAATACTGAGCGAGGGCTATTTGTTAAATACATCAATGGTGGCTCGGTGAACCCAGCAACTGGCGACTTCAACTTTAACGCTTGCGAAAGCTACCTGATTAGGAATGGTAAGCTTGCTGAGCCAGTTAAGGGTGTTACTTTGATTGGCAAAGGCAGCGATATTCTGCAGCAGGTGGATATGGTCGCTAATAACCTAGAGATTAGGCAGGGTTATTGCTATGCGGCCTCCGGTGCGCTCTATATTGGCGCTGGACAGCCGACTGTGCGAGTCGCGAACATGACGGTCGGGGGGGCGAAGTAATGCTGGATCAATTCATAAGTGCATTTACACAGTGCGCCCACGCATCAGGAATAAACCAGGTCCAATTCTATGTAGAACAAGTTAAGGAAGAAAAGCTGCGAGTCTTTCAAAACGAACTGGAAGGAATGCAGTTGGCTGACCTAATCGTAGTGTATGTTGAAGGTGATTATCAGGGGCTGCATGGCAGTACCTTCGTCGAAAATCCAGACCCCCGTCTGTTCGATGAGCATATTGCGAACATTAAACAGACGGCTAAGTGTAATAGCGTGCCCTTTTTGCCCCGTCGTTCCCAGAAGCTGACTTCGCTGCAGACCTTGGATAACGCTTTGCCCCTCCATTTGTTAGTGGATAAGCTAAAAGCGGCCGAGGCGGCTGCTTATGCGGTGGATGAACATGTTCAGCTGGTGCGCGACTGTTCCTTTATCAGCAAATCCAAACGGATTATCCTAATCGACGATTTGGGTGAAAGAATGGAAGACTACCTGCACTTTTACCAGGCAGGTACCAGTGTCGTGGCAGAGGAAAGCGAGCAGGTGCAAACGGCAGGGCAGTATAGCTTTGCTCGCAATATCGATAGGCTGGACATAATTGCGTTAGCACAAGCAGCGGCAACTAAGGCTGTCTCCATGTTGGGGGCGGCACCGGTAAAGACCGGGGAGTATCCCGTGATTATGCAGAACGAAGTGGTTTGTGATTTGCTGTTGACTTTCCTGCCAGCATTCTTTGCTGATAGAGTACAGAATGCGATGAGCAGGCTGCAGGGCAAAATGGGTCAGCAAGTCGCTAGTTCAGCCATTTCCCTACTAGAAGAC
>CALNBW010000486.1 GCA_937874815.1 uncultured Bacillota bacterium
GGTACTGGCTGGATCCTAAGAAGGCGTGGTCATACTATAGCGCCTACCTACAGCTAATAGGCCACACGCGCTTGAGTAGGACTACGACCTTCCATCGCGACAGTGAGGCCTTTAGCAAGACAAGCAGCATGCTCTTGGATTTCTGCGCATAGTGATTACTACTAGCCCTTGTGACTAGTAAGCTCGCGTGGTAGAATAGGAGGGGTGTTGCGATGGTTGAGCCACAGCTATGGGTACTCTTAGGCGTTATTTATGATCTAGAAAGAACGCGCTCGTTTCGCCAGTTACGCCGCGAACTGGAACGCTACTATCGTATCCAGAATGCCCACGCCTATAGGCGTGACGCCTACATCGATAGTATGCTCACACTTTTGTTTGAGCAGGATTATGGGCTAGAGCAGTTAACTGCTAGACAGTAACCATGCGGATTATTGTTAGTGATCACGCTCTGCGCCGTTTGCGAAACCCCCGCCAGGCTGGAATCGCTATGAGCGACTTGCATGCGGCTGCTGGCAGTCTGCCCGGAAAGATCACGGTAGCTACCCGCTTTCGCAACTTCAGAGGGCAGAGTGGCCGCAGATTTGACATTGTGGTCAAAGATATTGCCAAAGGGCGGTTAATCATCACCGTTATTGGCAGATAAAATAAGAACCATGAGCTAGGATTGACGCTTTCTCCTTACCGTTTTTCTTGGCTGGTGGCGATTAATCAACTAAAGGAGGTGAACTTAGGTGGCTCTTGATCAGATTAACAAAGCTGAGATTATCAACAAGTACAAACTGCATGATAGCGATACCGGGTCTCCCGAAGTTCAGGTGGCGTTGTTGACAGAACGCATTAATAGCCTGAGCGCGCATTTGCAGCAGCATAACAAAGATCATCATTCCCGTCGTGGTCTATTCATGATGATTGGCCAACGACGCAAGTTGCTTAACTATCTGAGACAAAAGGATGTCGAACGCTACCGCGCGCTTATTGAGCAGCTAGGCATTCGCAGATAAGAACAAAGCGGGACTAACCCGCTTTTTCTTTTTACGCGCACTGCTTGTATGGCGATTGCCCACTGTGCAATAATAAAAACAACTGTATGTAGAATAGGATGGTGATTTATGCATAGCTTTTCGATGCAGCTAGCAGGCCGTAAGCTGACCCTAGAAACCGGGCAGCTAGCAAAGCAGGCTCATGGGTCAGTGCTGGTCAAGTATGGTGATACATACGTTCTCGTTACCGCAACAGTCTCTAAGCAGCCGCGAGAAGGAATTGACTTCTTCCCTTTGCTCGTAGACTATGAAGAGCGGTTGTACTCGGTCGGCAAGATTCCCGGTGGATTCATCAAGCGCGAAACTCGACCCGGCGAGAAAGCCGTTCTGGCGGCTCGACTGATTGACCGCCCCTTGCGTCCGCTTTTCCCGCAAGGTTTTCGCAATGACGTACAGGTCGTGGCGACAGTGTTGTCCGTCGACCAAGACAATAGCCCAGAAATCGCAGCCATGATTGGGGCCTCAGCGGCACTGACCATCTCCAAGATTCCTTTCGCTGGTCCAATTGCTGGAGTCTCTGTCGGTAAGGTCGATGGGGAACTGGTTCTTAATCCGACACCGGCGCAGGTGGATGTTAGTGACCTCTACCTAGTGGTTGCTGGTACTAAAGAGGCAATCATGATGGTTGAAGCCAGAGCCAACGAAGTTCCCGAGGCGGACATGATCGAGGCCCTCATGTTTGGGCACCAAGCGATCAAGGACATTGTGGCTCTGCAAGAGGAAATGCGAGCGGCCGTGGGCCAGGAGAAGATGGAGGTTGAACTGCATGAGCCGGAAGCCGAATTGCGTGAGGCTGTGGAAGCTTATGCGGTGGACAAGCTAGAGCATGCTGTGCGCAATGCCAACAAGCAGGAGCGCGAGGCTAACATGGCTTTGGCTCAGACCGAAATCTGTGAACATTTTCAGGAGATCTATCCTGAGAGGGACAAAGAAGTTAAGGAAGTAGTACAGGCTACTTTGAAACAGGTTGTCAGGACCATGATTGTCGCTCATAACGAAAGGCCTGATGGACGTCACGTCGATGAAATCCGTCCCATTAGCTGTCAGGTGGGGCTCCTGCCGCGAGTACATGGCTCTGGTTTGTTTACCAGGGGGCAGACCCAGGCGCTGAGTGTGGTAACCCTGGGTGCCATGAGTGAGGTACAAATCCTGGATGACCTGACCCAGGATGAGAACAAACGTTACATGCATCACTACAACTTCCCCCCTTATAGCGTGGGTGAAACCAGACCGATGCGGGGCCCCAGCCGTCGTGACATTGGCCATGGCGCTTTGGGTGAAAAAGCC
>CALNBW010000487.1 GCA_937874815.1 uncultured Bacillota bacterium
GACGGGTCTTTCGCAATCCTCTCCGCTTCAAGCATTGCAATAATAGTCTCCTTGTTGGGTTGATCTAGTGAAATTTCAAAAGGAATCCCGCCCTTGCGAAGTGATTGCCGCACAAAGATATTGAACGCAGTTGTCAGGCTCATACCGAGCTCACCAAAAAGCGCATCGGCCTGCGCTTTCAGATCTGAATCCATCCGAATGCTAATATTTGTTGTATTCCGGGCCATAAGATCACCCCTTTCTTCTATACTTATATTGTACATGATTTGCACCAGTAATGCACTATGATGCACGAAATTGTCCCACATTCCACGGCAATCCCAGTGAACCGCGGGGACGTACACTTGGACCAGTAAAATATTGCCATATGCCATGAGCATCCCTAGCTGCGTATAATAAATAGCCCTTCCACTACACTGCTGAAGTTATCCAAAGCACTCTGATATTAAGATGATGGAGATTATCAGCGACATATGGTACTATATTTCCATAATATATCCACATTGTGACAGATCCCGCTAGATCAGAGAATGCATAGGAGGTGAGGCCATCATGGAAAGTGTTTATGAAAAATACTTAGAGCTGAATATCAACGGATCTCTCATCGGCTTGGAACAAGGTGAGGATGAAACTCGCTATTTCTGCACCCCTGAAGGCGCGAGTATCATCGGATGGGCCGGTGTTGACGGCATCCATCTCTGCTTTGTACGCGGTTTTGGGGAGATGGTATTTGCAGTCAGTCCAACAAACGCGCCCGGCAGCTATGTGCAACCGCTGGCACGAGATTTCGAGGATTTCCTGCGGCTTTTGCTGGCTTCGGGCCATACCGCGGCGCTGGAACAGGTGTGGAATTGGAATCAAGAGCAGTTTGATAACTTCCTGAAGGAAAACCCACCTACGGACGAGCAATCTGCAGCGCTTCATATCATTCGAGAAAAATTGTCCCTTACCCCCATGGAGCAGCCGTTTGACTACGTCAGAGCTTTGCAGGATAGGTTTGATTACCGCTGCATCCCCTATACGAAGGACTACTATGATATTGTTCCCTCCGAGCCTCCCATACCGGAATGGAAGGTCTACTTTGATGCGAACTTTTGGGGACATCGTGGCCGTGAAAGAGCAGGAAAAGAAATTCTCCTGAACAAGCAATTTTTCTGGGAGGATGAGGTCTGGACGATTCCAGCGATTTACCCCTGCGCAAAGGGCCTGGTTATCGATTTCTGCCTGCAGGTTCCGTCAGAGCGCATCCGCGCCTTTATGGATGAATGGAAGCTTTGCGCCGACAACGACGGGAGCGGCTTGACAGATGAAGAGCGGATGCAAATTGATGCGGCAAACCCGCTGGCTGTCAAAATAAACCCGAAGGTTATGCTGAACGGAGCTGAGCTGGCAAGCTCGCACGGGTGCGGCCTTTGCTGGAACCCCTTTTTCCCCGATGGCAATGGCCCTGAGGCGTGGAGTGTCATGCGGCACTATGGGCTTGACCCCGAGCAAGGCTATGTAATCTGGCGCAGCGCGTTCCGATGGCGAACAAAACGCAAGCCGCAAATAAAGACACTTAGCGTGACATTGATGCCAGAGCCTGTCGCCATACCGGGGGCACATTTTGCAGTATCGTTCCCCGGTGAGCAAATTGAGTTTATACATCCGTCCACCGGGAACAAGCATACTCTAACCGTGCAGGAATATGAACGGCAGGAGTTGTCCGCCGAGCATTTCAACGAGCCAGATCTAGAGTTCCCAAAACACTATATAATGATGACCTATACGCTCTCGCCTGACCTCCCGCCGGATCAATCCTTGACGATCACAGATTGTGTGCCAAGTGACCGGCCCCGTCAAAAACACGCTGATCCAAGGGCACCGCAGGCTACCGGTGACGTTTGCTGCATCGGTATCATCGGCGGAGCGGATGGCCCAACGGCTATCTTTTTCGGGAGCGGTAACCAAGGCAAGCTCCGGGCTGCCTGCTCCGCACTGCATTTTGAAACGGTGAATAATGTGGAGTGGCGCATGGTGTTTTATGAGAAGCAGCGCGAAGATATTATGGTGGAATTGATCTAAGCCTAAGTCGGGAGATGGCAAAGCTGTGTAGACCTCAATATTCCCCCCACTTGCGCGTGGTTTCAAAGTCCTCTGCTATGCGCTGCGCGCGGGCGATTACCTCGCGCGGATAGTCCATAAAGTCTAGGAGCTTGATTGCGTTCTTAGTGCGCGCCTTCCCTGGGTAGAGCGTGTAATCGAAGACGATGCCCTCGTCGGTGATCTGTTCGCGAAAGTGAAAATTGTCATAGCTCTTGCTCAGGATTTCCGTCAGCTCAATGTCGTGTGAGGCCACCACGCAGAGGCAGTTCTGCCCGTCCAGCCAGCCGAGGATGGAGGACGAAGCCGCGATGCGCTAGATAGTGTTTGTACCAGGACAAAGTACATCCACATGTTGCTCAAGCTCTTATCGCTGGGCGCAAAAATGAAGCCCGACACGCCGTTAAAGTCAATCTTGCCGAGTTTGCCCAAGCGGAATGCGATTTGGTCCCTCTCCACCTCATGCGAGAAAACACAGTGGACCGCGGGGACGTACACTTGGACCAGTAAAATGTTACCATACCTGGGTTTAATGGGTTTTGGGGACGGTTCTATTTATTCATTCCAGATGAATAAATAGAACCGTCCCCAAAGTTCACAAATGTTTATTCCGTTATAATCTCCGGTCCATCATACCACTCCGGAGTCTTATAATGCTTAGCCATTTGTGGACGATACTTAGCCATTTGTTCACTTAAGAATCCTACTGGTGGGGCAACTTCCTTGCCTTCCGGAACGAAGAACTTGCCGTTTTCAGGATCATACTCATATTTTCCTGCCATACCAAATAGTAGAGGTAAGTAAGATTCAAATTGAGCTTCCCCGTTTTCGTCTAGTATTAACTGCTTACCATCGTTCTTGTAGTTGTAGAAGTGCCCTTCCTGCATCTTTCTAAAATCTTCTTTGATCTCAGTCACTTTGTCAGGATTAGTCAATAGTTCTATAGCACTTACCGCCATTGCTTGGGCTCCCGCTATCAGCCCTTTATGAGCAATAGTAGAACCAGTTACTGCAGTAGTAGTCCAGTGATGACCGATAGCTCCCGGGGCAGAGGACGGGAATCTAACAGTGGTAAGAGGCACAACTAAAGAAACCTCGCCTATATCAGAAGATCCTCCGCCTACAAATACTTCAGGTGACCCTTTTGGCTGATCTTCGATTTTAGAATCATCAGGAAGACCGATTTCCTCTGCCCCCACAGTCCTTTGCAATTCTTTTACGAATTCTTGTTCAGCCTCAGTCCACTCAGGCATCCCCACCTTTTTGATATTCTCTTGCACCATATTTGCTAAAGTTTCATTTCTATAGCATTGATGGATTGCAGTATAGGGGGTGATTTCCATTTGGGTATCTGTAGCAAGGGCTGCAGCTTTCGCACAGTTGAGCACTCTTTCGAAATCAGACTTAATTAGTTTATCTGAGTTTCTTACGTAATACCATGTAGTTGCTCTATCCGGAACTACATTAGGGCCTTCTCCGCCTTCGGTCATTACATAATGCAATCTGGATGTGTAGTGCAAATGCTCGCGTAGGAATTCGGTGCTCATATTCATTATCTGAGCAGCATCTAGAGCTGATCTTCCGCGCCATGGGGCTCCAGCAGAGTGAGCTGTTGTTCCGCGGAAGGTAACGGAGAAAGACCAATTGGTATTACTACCTACTCCGTAAGATGCGCCAAATCCATCTCCCCCATGATTATCAATCACAACATCTACACCATCAAATAACCCGGCATAAACCATGAAAGGACGACTAATTACCGTTTCTTCAGCAGGGCTCCCAAACATCTTAATAGTTCCGGTAAATCCCCCGTCTTCCATGGCTTTCTTCACTGCTACAACCGTACCAGCAGCCGCAGTACCCATAGCGTTGTGAGTACAACCATGACCTGGCCCTATAGCTCCTTTTATTTCAGTTATGGGTGTTTGAGTAGGGTTTCCTGCCTCTTGGGATAGCATTGGTAGTGCATCTAACTCACCTAATACGCCGATAGTTGGTCCAGGACCGTTAGAAAAAGTAGCAACGAAGGCAGTCGGCATTCCTGCTACCCCTCGTTCAATCTCAAATCCTTGTTTTTCCAAATAGTTGATGAGCAGGTTTGCAGTATTGTATTCTTCCAACCCTAATTCTGCATAAGACCAAATTGCATCATTGATTTCCGCTAATATCTCCCGAGTCTCACAGTTTTGCAGAAAATCAATGGCAACTTGCTGGTTCTTATCAAAGGATTCTTTATTCAACATTTTCTCCTCCCTTATTTGGCACAAATGTAAGCAGGCTACTTCCTAACTTCACCTCCATATTTATTTCTGTATGCGTAATAAGCATATCATTACACACTTGGAGTTTCTACAGTTATGCTCATATTATTGTGTAAGAGCCTTAGAAATCTTCGCAGAGAACAAGGCCGTCATGGTTATAGACGGGTGCATGCCGCAGTTAAGTGCACAAGAAAAAGCGGTATTCAGGAACCATCCCGAATACCGCTTGGCCTCTGCGAAACAATGTATATTTGGTGGAGGCGGGGGGAGTCGAACCCACCGTCCGAAGGCATGCCAGCCAGAGTCTCTCCGAGCGCAGTCCTTACTTTGAATTTCGCGCGGCAACGCCCCCAAGGACAGGGTCGTTACTTTGCTAGCCTATTAATCTCCCAACTGATACTAAGCACTCTCAGCCAGTAGTACTACTGTTCATGACGCCCGGAATCCAAACTCAGTAGACACAGTTTGGTCGGACGGCTGCCTAGTTAGGCAGCGATTGCTAAGTTGTTGTTAGCGTTTATTGAAGTTTTCCCTGTTTTACGGGTTCCAGGATCCCCGGCTCGCTACTCCAACCCACACTACCCCCGTCGAAACCATGTCGCCCCCAGGTTAGCGTAATTGGATGTTGAGGTGCATTCCTGCTCCTCAGTTTTCGCCCTTTTCGCGGGCGCGCATCGCTCTCGCAATTTCGCGCTCAGCGTCGCGTTCAGCTGCGGCATCACGCTTATCGTAAAGCTTCTTGCCCTTGGCCAAGCCGATTTCGGCTTTGATTCTGCCATCTTTCAAGTATAACTTGGTAGGAATCAAAGTATAACCTTTAGCCTGAGTCAGGCCGAGCAAGCGCATAATCTCACGCTTGTGCATCAATAATACACGCGGGCGCAGGGGATCATGGTTAAAGCGGTTGCCTTGATCATAAGGGCTGATATGTACATTATATAAGATTAACTGGCCATCATCAACTCGCGCAAAGCTATCTCGCATGTTAGCGCGCCCGGCACGAATTGATTTCACTTCGGTGCCGCGCAACGACAAACCAGCCTCATAGGTTTCTTCTATGAAGTAATCATGTCTTGCCCTGCGGTTCTCGACCAGCGTTTTGTTGCCTTTTTCTTTCATATCAATCCCTCAAGAAAAATCTAGCCCATCTTGCTGATGCGCAAGCGGGCTGATGCTGAAATTAATTATACTATAAAAACGCTAGCGCTGTCAACTGAAATCCAGTTATTAGAAAGGCGGACTACAGATTAAGCCTGTTCGATGCCAGCAACCAGTTCGTCAATCACTTGCTTTACGGGTTCAATACGCTCTGCCCGCCAAGCATTAACCCCCGCGAAGGCAAAGCCGTGTTCAAGTTGGCCCTTTTGGGCGTTAATGAGAGCGGCCGCGATGCAATATGGGGCTGCTTTGGGGGTGCAGGGTTGCAGGCAGTTGTAAGCGCAACGAACAGGAGCCGTTTCGCCTTGCTGCACTCTTTCTAGGAACGAGTTGCGGATGGCGCGCCCAGGTAGCCCAACGGGACTTTTGATGAGGACAATATCATCGGGCGTCGCCCGTAAGTATTCTTGCTTAAACGCTAAAGAAGCATCACATTCCACGGTAGCGACAAAGCGTGAGCCTAGTTGAGCGGCAGTTGCACCAGCTTGCAGCACCCGCGCAATATCTTGCCCGGTCCAAAGGCCGCCGGCAGCGATTACCGGTATAGGGCCAAGGTCAGTGGCGAAGGGAGCAATTGCCTGCACCACCTCGGGGATCAACCGCTCTAGGCGCGGTGGCTCCGTTTGCAGTTCCTCCAGGGAATAACCAAGATGGCCACCAGCCAACGGTCCTTCTAATACGATTGCGTCGGGCACACGGCCATAGCGCTTTTGCCAACGGCGGCAAATCAAAGTTGCTGCCCTGGGGGACGAGACAATGGGAGCCAGCTTGACGGGTGAACCGGCAGTCAGCTCTGGCAAATCGAGGGGCAGCCCTGCTCCTGAGAAGATAATATCAGCCTTGCCTTGAACGGCTGCCTGGACGATTTCGGCGTAGTTGTTCAAGGCAACCATGATGTTCACGCCAATGACGCCATTGGGGCTAAGCTGGCGTGCGCGCTGAAGCTGTTCGATCATGCCTAGAACGTTAGCTTGCCGCTTGTTGACCGCGTAATCTGCCCGACCAAAACCCAGCTCCACTCCCGAGATTACTCCCAAACCGCCACAATTAGCTACTGCAGCCGCCAGACCTGCTAAGGAAATACCTACCCCCATGCCACCTTGCACGATCGGCAATTTGACCTCTAAATCACCAATGCGCCAACTGGTTACCTTCATCCCCTCTGCGCCCCCACTTCGTCGTCTTCTCACCACGTGCAACAAACTGTGCACAGAATATGTCTAGATTATAGAGGATAGCGGACGCGGATGCAAATAGTTTTACTGTGGCACTCCTAGACTGTTATATCACGTCGATTATAGGCCCAGAAGCTGGCCGCTATAGCAACAACTGTTACCCCCAGCAATGCGAGAACATTTAAGGGTTTTATCCCATCGTGTACTATGCCAGTAGCTTCAACGTAGTAATAGGGTGTGAAGTAGCGCAAGACCTCGAATTTCTTACTCAGTGTTGCCAACACATCAACGAAATAGAGACCAATAACCATGCCGATAGCCAGCGACGTAGCCGATTTTCTGCGGGCAAAGAACAGGGATAAGCTAAAGGCCAAACTGGCGAAGGTTATGTGAGCAAGCAAGGGCGCAATCACTAACCTTAATAGTGTAGCGGAGGAGTATGCACCAACATCAAAGGCAGCAAAAGAAGCAAAGGCAACGAGTCCAATGCCCAGATTAAAGAGCCCCAAAAGGAAGAGCAACGCCAGCAACTTATTGGCTAACATGCGGTTGCGTGAAAGCGGTCTGGCCAAAAGAAACTCAATGGTTTTGTCATCTTCCTCTTTTGATAAGATGCTCGAGCCAAGAATGGCAGCATAAAGGCTACCGAAAAGAAGGACCATAAAATATGGTTCAGTGGCATAGTAACCGATAGGTTCGGCCATAGAAAGCTTATCTAACCCGAAAACCTTGGCGAGAGCCTCGGGAAAAAGGTCCATCATGGCCTCGAGGTTAACTGTATCCTGCCGGAAAGAGGGATAAACTGACATCATCAGCAAGATTAGGGCAGTCAGTGCAATAGTCCAGACTAGCCACGACCTACGGTTGGCCCGTAGCTCACGCCGTAATACTTGCATCTTATTGTCCCTCCTTTTCGTAGTAATGCAGAAAGACCTCTTCTAGGGTTGGCTCCTCTAGCCACAGGTTATTGAGCTCCTGTTGGGCAAGGAAAGCCAAAAGCTGATTGATGTCACCGTTATAAAGCAGATGCAAAGCACCGTTCTCTTCGTAGGAGTGCAGAATACCGGGCAAATCGGGCACTGGTTGCGATTTGTCCTTAAAATCTACCTTCACATTACGGAAACGCTGATGCCGC
>CALNBW010000488.1 GCA_937874815.1 uncultured Bacillota bacterium
TGGGCGCGCTTTTGACCCGTTTCGGTACTGTCAAGGTATCCCAGCCCGGCGGGTGTGATATTGGCTCTAGGCCGATTGATCTGCACCTTAAGGGCCTCAGGGAACTAGGCGCTCAGATCAGCGAAAAACACGGCTATATTACAGCTACTTGCGAGCGCCTGCGGGGAGCATCAATTCACTTAGACTTCCCCAGCGTTGGGGCTACGCAAAACCTGATGATGGCAGCAACTTTGGCCGAAGGGTTGACAGTAATCACGAACGCAGCAAAAGAGCCGGAAATAGTAGACCTGCAGAACTTTATTAATTCCCTGGGTGCAAACATCAAAGGCGCCGGCACTGACACCATTCGTATTGAAGGCGTAGAGAAACTACATGGAACCGACTATACTGTTATTCCCGACCGCATTGTGGCGGGTACCTATCTGCTGGCTGGCGCTATTACTGGCGGAGATGTGACCGTGGAGAATGTAATTCCAGAACACCTGGAGTCGCTGCTGGCGAAACTGCGGGAAATGGGAGTGCAGGTTGACACCACGGGCGATAGCGCTACAGTGCGAGTAGGCCAGCCCTTACGAGCCATTGACTCCTTGCGCACCTTACCTTATCCCGGATTCCCGACGGATTTGCAGGCGCCCATGATGGCCTTGCTTTGCCTAGCCGACGGGACCAGCATCGTCACCGAGACAGTTTTTGAAAGCCGGTTTAAGCATGTTAACGAGTTAAAAAGGATGGGTGCCGATATCAAGGTCAACGAGCGCACCGCAATTATTAAGGGAGTTGCCGCCCTTTCCAGTGCTAATGTGGCCGCAACCGATTTGCGGGCCGGTGCCGCTTTAGTATTAGCCGGCCTAGCGGCTGATGGCATTACCGTAATCAGCGATGTACACCATATTTTCCGTGGCTATACCAATCTTGACGAAAACTTGCGGGCACTGAACGCGCGCATCGAAAGGATAGGCGATTAGTTTGCTGGGGGAGGCGACGCACCAATGGTAGCTAAGAAAAGGGTAAGGTTAGCTTTCCTGTTGCTTCTCCTCCTTCTTTTCTGCTGGCAGCTGGTACAAGCCCCTTGGTTTCTAGCCGTGCGCGAGGTAGAGGTGAAGAATATTTCCACCCTCAGCCCCTGGGAAGTAGAGCAGATCGCGGGCATTTATCGGGGGACAAGCTTACTCAGGATTGATATTAAGCAAATGGAAGCGCGCCTAGAGGCTGATGAACGTATTCTCCAGGCAAATGTAAGACGACGTTTACCCCAGACGTTAGTGATTACTATTCAGGAAAACGTTGGTGTCGCAGCCATCCCTTA
>CALNBW010000489.1 GCA_937874815.1 uncultured Bacillota bacterium
CCAAAGATGAAGGGAGTATTGAGCTGTTTGGCACCAAGGCCGGGGCTAAGTTAGACCCTGAGCTCAAGATTTACACCGAGATGAACAACTACCTGACCAACATCGCACTAGATGCGCCCACAGCGCTCAGCTTCGATGGTCTGTTTGAGCGAGAGATCGATCACTTCGTGGCCTGCGTTCGCGAAGGAATTCCGTGCCTGACTCCAGCCCAAGACGGAATAGATATCATGCGCATTCTTGACGCCATCTACGAGTCGGCCCGCACCGGCCATGAAGTTGTCTTAGGCTAGGAGGCAAGTAACATGCAATTTGCTGTAAGTTCCTATAGCTTTTCTCAGTTGTTAAAGACGGGCACGCTCAACCAGCTAACCTGCATCGCCAAGGCCAAAGAACTTGGTTTTGATGCCATCGAATTCGCGGAGATTCAGCCTCACGATGGCTCCAGCCAGCTAGTTTATGCCGCCAAACTGCGGGAAGAGGCCGAAAGGCAGGGCATCGCCATCTCCTGCTTGGCGGTGGGTGCCGATTTCCTAAACGGCAGTGGGGGAGATTTGCAGGCTGAAATTGAGCGGGTCAAGGGGCAGGTAGACTTGGCGGTTGCCCTAGGGGCCCCCCGCATGCGCCACGATGTTTCGTCGGGTGATAAGCCTGGCGCTCCCGGCTGGCGCAGTTTCGCTACGGTGCTCCCTATCTTGGCCGATGCCTGTCGCCAGATCACTAATTATGCGCAGCAACAAGGTATTCGCACCATGGTAGAAAACCATGGCTTCTTCTGTCAAGATGCTGAGCGCTTAGAGCAGCTCCACGATGCCGTGGGGCACCCTAACTTCGGCTTGCTATTGGATATGGGTAATTTCCTCTGTGTCGACGAAGACCCAGCGCCGGCTTGCGCTCGGCTTGCTCCCCATGCCATCTATGTCCACGCTAAAGATTTTCACGTTAAGAGCGCGATGGAACCCGCGCCCGGCGAGGGGTTTTTCCGTTCCCGCAGTGGCAACTATCTGCGCGGTGCCATCCTTGGGCATGGTAACGTGCCAGTGCAGCAATGCCTCTACGCCCTAGAGCGCCACGGGTATGACGGCACTATTGCGGTCGAGTTTGAGGGCCTGGAAAACTGCCTACAAGGCATAGCCATCGGGTTCGCCAATCTGCGGCGTCTATTGATCAGGGCCCTTGACTGCTAACATCTACAAAGAAGCCAAAAGGGCTGTCCTTCAGGACAGCCCTTGCTGTGAACCAGAACCAGCCTTCTTCTGTTCGCCCCCCCCCGAACATCTGTTTTTGCCATGCCCCTTACCCTAGTGCTCTTCTGATAGCCTTCGATGGCGCTAACATTAACCAGCCTTAAAGAGCCGATGTGGACATATAAAACATCCGCATCCCGCAAACTACAAGCTTGAAGAACCATAGGAACTTCCCCCCAAACAGTATTGCCGAAAAACCCCACGCGTCTGTTTTCTACATGTTGAAGTGATTTCCTGCACGCAATACGACATATCATTCAATAAAATTCTTACTTATTCGCGTCATCCTTCGCTCGGCGCAATGTTTCGATTAGGTCTTCGAGAATCTCGGGAGAGATTTGCCATTCCTTTGCTCGTTTAGCCAGTTTTATATAAGGTAGCCCTTCCTGATCATTAATAAATTCACGAATATCCTCTGGCAACATATCGGCTAATTCGGCAATGGGGAGGAAAGTGGTGTCATTAAAGAAAATATCTATGGGCACCTGAAACGCATCAGCGATACTTTTCAGGATGCCAACGGTGGGTTCGCGCGTGCCGCGTTCCAGCTCAGATATGTATGATCGCGAAACCCCTGCCTTCTCAGCTAACACAGCTTGTGTCCAGTTCTTCAGCTCTCGCAAGTACTTAATGCGTTGCGGCAGCAGATTCAGCATCTTTTCACCCCCATTGTCACATGTATTACTACATTACCCTTGAAATACCTTTTCTAGACACAAAGACGAATGCTGTTGACAAACGACACTATAGTGTCTGATAATGTAATTGACGCTATCTGCCCCGGGGCCGTTTTTTTGGCGTGTCATTGCCACTATCGTGTCATTGGGCCCCTAGGGCTGCACCACTCACCCTCACCAAAGAATGAGCTATCAATGTCTTAGATTAGGCAAAGGGGGGAAACCAGATTGGCAAAGACCGGTTGGCTGCACTGCCTCTTGGCGCAGAGCCAGCCCCTAGCACTGAAGAACAGATCTCATTCTACTGGTGGCATCTCAAAGGGCGGTGAAACACATGTACCATTAACGAAAGGTGGATGAAGATGAACAAGACCATGCGAAAAGCGACAAGCGTTGTAGCGATGCTCGGGCTGCTCCTCATGACATTCTTTAGTACACCGAATGCCGTAACAGCAGCACCAAGCTTTCGTGACCTAGAAAAGCACTGGGCACGAGGCTACATCCTTAACTGGGCCGATCAAGGCTTAGTTGGTGGTTACGCTGAAGACAATACCTTCAGGCCAGATAACCCAATCACTAAGGCAGAATTCATCGTACTTGTTAACCGGGTGATGGGTTATAACGATGTTACTGAAATCGATTTCCCTGACGTACCAGCTGGCTCTTGGTTCCGGGGCGATGTAGTAAAATCGCAAGCTATCGGCTATTCATTCGGATATGCAGATGGCACTTTTGGGCCTAACAAGCCTTTAAGCCGCGAAGAAGCAGCAGCCATGATCTATCGCATAATGAAGCTAGAGAACACCGAGGCAGAAGATGTGTTAGCTAGTTTCAAAGATGCCAAGCAGGTTAACCCAGCTTATCGCGAGGCCCTAAACGCCGTCGTAGCGGCCGGTTACTTGCGGGGTTACCCTAATCAAACCGTTGGTCCCAAGCAAACAACCACCCGCGCTGAGATGATCATCATCCTTGATCGTATCGCTGGAGCTAAGTATCGGACTGCTGGAACGTTCGGCCCCAAGGCTGAACAGGAAACGGTAAAAACCAACGTTACCGTTAGCCAGCCTGGTATTACCCTACAAAACATGATCATCGAAGGCGACCTACACCTAACAGAAGGCATTGGCGATGGTGATTGCTACCTTAACAACATCACCGTCAAAGGCCGCACCCTAATCGCTGGCGGTGGCGCAAGCAGTATTCATGTTGGCGGTTCCAGCAACCTGGGCCAGCTTGAAGTTAACAGCGCTACCCGCAGTCGAATCCGTATAGTTATTGACACCGATAATCTTGCTTCCCACGGCCTCTTCTTGCGCAGTGGGGCTACTATTGTGGGTTCACTTAGCATAGTTGGCAACCCAGACGGCTCCGCACCTCAAGTGCAGCTTGCGGATACCTCTGAGATATCTCAGCTGATTATCGACGCAACTGCCAATGGGAGTCAACTGACCTTGGCCGGTCTCATTGAGTTCCTGCAAGTTCAGGGAGCTGATGTCGAGGTTAACATCACTGGTGGACGTATCGACCAAGTCAGCCTAGATGCACAAACCACGGTTGCTATGACTGGAGGCACAATCGGTCAGCTTATCGCAGGCGGAGGTGCTACTGGTAGTCAAATAACCGTAGGCGACGGCGCTGAAATCGGGAAAACCGAGTTGGCGAAGGGCACCACTATTACCGTCAACGACAAGGAAGTTAAGGATAAGCCGAGCACGCCGACAACTGGTGGAGACACTGGTAGTGGTGGTGGCGGCGGTACGGGTGGTGGCGGACCTGTTTTCGTAGGAGTAACCGCGATAACTATAGATCCAACCACTATAGCATTATCCGAGGATGAAACAGCCCTTATCAGCGTTACCGTAAGCCCGTCGAACGCTACTAACAAGAACGTTACCTGGAAATCAAGTGACACTGCTGTTGTCAGCGTAGATGCTAGCGGTAAGGTCACAGCTATAGCCCCAGGGATCGCCACTATTACAGCGACATCTGTTTCAGACAGCAGTAAGCAGGCAACCTGTGAGGTAAGTGTTGGTAGTTGGCCATTCCAATATGGGTACCCCAGGCCGATGAATATCACTAGCACCAGCGTAGGAGTCTATTATGGCAGGGGCAATACCCATGCCAAGGGCTATGCTGTAGTGCGTGAGGCTGGTGAGCCGACGCCCCCAACCATTGAGCAGGTGATTGATCAGTCCGAAGGATATCAAACTTTTAGCCCTGAAAACGCGGGTTCTATAAGATCTAGGTTAGCAGTAGGGTTAAGGCCGGACACTTCATATACCATATATATTGTGGTGCAAAGTGACAGCGAGCCGGTTCGAACATCACGGTTATTTATGCTTCCTGTTCGCACACTGGTTGCAGATCCGCTCGTGGCAAGCTTTGAGCCTACAGGCAATGTAGGCATAGCACCAGAAACAGCTGGCGATGCAGCAGGCAAGATCTATGCCGAATACAAACTTGTAGCGGGTGAAGAAGACATCTCCTTGGCTGAAAGCAACGTAGAATACATCAAAGTAAGAGTCGGCGGGGGCGAATGGCAAGACTTAACCGCTAATACCGATGCCACCCTGTGGTTCAACGTAGAAGCAACTGAAGGGGTACGCTTTTATGAAGTCAAAACCAACGATGGTACGGTATACACCGCAACACTAGATTGGCAAGAAGAAATAGCTGATGTTTCCTTCACAGCAACCGGCAAAGAGGGGATCAGGCCTGGCACTGAAGACACTTACGTAGAATTCGAGATAAAGGTAGACGATGACAGGTTATCCTTAGCAGAAGGCGCTGTTAAGCTAATAGCTCAGAAAGTAGGGGGCAAATGGGTAGCATTAGAGCCCAATACCGATGAAACCCTATGGTTTAACAAAGCCAAGGCTACTGGGAACTATGAGTTCTTCGTAGTAACCAGCGGGAACGTAATGTACAAAGCCACACTGGATTGGAAGAACCCGGCGGATCCGACTGATGCCAGCTTTGAATCCACAGGCAACATAGGCTTAGCACCGGACACAGCTGGCGATGCAGCAGGCAAGATCTATGCCGAATACAAACTTGTAGCGGGTG
>CALNBW010000490.1 GCA_937874815.1 uncultured Bacillota bacterium
TATTGGACGCTTTTGGCGAGGATGTTATTCTAGTAGAAACAGTCGGCACTGGGCAAGCAGAAACTGATATTATCTCAGTGGCTGATTCAGTGGTGGTAGTGGCTGTGCCTGGTCTAGGCGATGATATTCAAGCCATGAAAGCAGGTATTCTGGAAATAGCTGATCTGTTCGTTGTCAATAAGGCTGATCGGGATGGCGCGGATAAGGCTGAGCGGGAGCTGCTCGGTATGCTCAAAATGCAGGCCAGCCCTTCTGCCTGGTCAATTCCTGTGATTAAGACAATCGCAGTGAAAAATGAAGGCATAGAGGAACTGGCTAATCAGCTAATAGCCCATTACGATTTCTTGCAGACCAGTGGTCTCTTGCTGCAGCAAAGAGCTGCCCGGACTCAAGTGGAACTAAATGAGCTATTACGTTCACGTCTGATGCAAGAGCTGACGCAGCATGTCGGTGCCGCTCGTTACGAAGAGCTGACCCGGCAGGTTGCCAGGGGCGCAGTATCAGTTTACGATGCAGCTGGCGAGCTATGGCAGGAATTCTTAAGACACGTAAGCAGAGAGGAGGTTTCGCAGTGATTACGAAGATTGCCCACTTAGGTATTGCCGTAAAAGACCTGGAGGCAGCTAAGAGCTTCTATCAGGATGTCTTAGGACTTGAATGCGTTGGCGAAGAAGTTGTGCCGTCGCAGCAAGTAAAGACAGCGTTCATCCCAGTGGGGGAGGTCTCAATCGAGTTGCTAGAGTCCACTAACCCGGAGGGCCCTATCGCCAAGGCAATAGAGAAGAGGGGCGAGGGAGTGCATCATGTCGCCTATGAAGTTACGGACATCGAGGCAGCCCTTGCCGCTATGAAGGCCAAAGGCGTGCGCTTGATTGATGAGCAACCCCGCGAAGGTGCGCACGGGGCAAAAATTGCCTTCATTCACCCAAAGGCTAGCATGGGCGTGCTAGTGGAACTATGTGAATACCCGCGTTAACCTTGGGAAAGCAAAAGCAAAGGCAAAAGGAGGTTGGCTTCATGTCGATGGACAAGAAGATTGAGCAGTTATCCCAGGAGCGTCAGAAGGTCCTCGCTGGTGGCGGCGCCAAGCGGATTGCAGCTCATAAGGAAAAGGGGAAATTGACAGCTCGTGAACGAATCGAGCTACTGCTAGACGAAGCTAGTTTCGTAGAAGTAGACGCTTTCGTAAAACATAGAGCAGTTGATTTCGGAATGGATCAGAAGGATGCGCCCGGTGAGGGCGTCGTTGTCGGGTACGGCACAGTTGATGGCCGTCTGGTTTATGTGAGCTCCCAAGACTTTACTGTTCTCGGTGGCTCCTTAGGTGAAATGCACGCCAAGAAGATCTGCAAAGTTATGGATATGGCCGTACAGAATGGCGCTCCCTTTGTAGGTATTAACGAGTCTTCTGGGGCGCGTATTCAAGAAGGCGTTGACGCTTTAGCTGGCTATGGCGATATTTTCTATCGCAACACCCAGGCTTCCGGTTATATTCCACAGCTCTCAGTAATCATGGGGCCCTGCGCTGGTGGCGCTGTTTATAGCCCAGCCCTGACCGACTTCGTTTTTATGACCGAAGGAACAAGCCAGATGTTCATTACCGGCCCCCAGGTAATCAAAGCGGTCACCGGCGAAGACGTTACCCTGGAGCAGCTCGGTGGCGCTGCTGTACACAACCAAACCAGTGGTGTAGCTCATTTTTATGCTACTAGTGAGGCTGAGACTTTAGCACAAGTACGTCGCTTGCTCAGCTTCCTCCCCAACAATAATCTTGATGAAGCCGAATTTGTGTATACGGAAGACGATGT
Source organism: uncultured Bacillota bacterium (assembly GCA_937874815.1). GTDB lineage: Bacteria > Bacillota > UBA994 > UBA5500 > UBA5500 > UBA5500. The sequence continues at coordinate 1,809 of CALNBW010000490.1, forward strand.
GGCCAGGCCCAATGATGAATTACTCTCCATCATTCCTGCCGATCCTAACCGCGCTTACGATGTGCACGAAGTGATCACTAGCATGGTTGATAATGGCGATTTTATGGAA
>CALNBW010000491.1 GCA_937874815.1 uncultured Bacillota bacterium
CCCATCGGCCCCTAGCTATTTGCGTAGTCCCCTTTTCACACCTCTAGATAGCTGCTCATATAGTGTAGGGAGCACGAAGGGGAGGGATGAAAATGGTACCTGCTTTAGCTGGCAAGCGCATTGCTGTTCTCGGGGGCGATGCTCGTAGCTTCTTTTACATCCCAGCCCTTCAAGAAGCAGGCGCTGCCGTTAAGGCCGTTGGCTTTGACAAAACAGTAGCGTTAGTATCCTGCGAACTGGTAGCTTTGGCGGAGGCCCTAATTTGGGCGAATGTGATCATTCTACCGATGTCGGGTGTCGCTAGCGATGGCAGCATAGTTGCCCCCCATACGGATAACAGTCTAATATTGACCCCGGAAAAATGCGCCTTGACTTCAGCCGGGCTCCTGGTCTTAACCGGGGTAGCCAACGCTCATCTCAAAGAACTATCTGCCATATATGGGTGGCGCTTAGTTGAAATCGCCGAGATCGACGAATTGGCTATCCTGAACTCTATACCCTCGGCCGAGGGCGCCGTCCAGATGGCTATGGAAGCCTCAGATATCACCATTCACGATAGCGTTAGCATGGTGCTCGGGTTTGGCCGTTGCGGCACTACGCTGGCCCAGGCCCTGGCTGGGCTGGGGGCAACAGTGATGGTAGCGGCCCGCGCCTCGCGAGATTTAGCGAGGGCAAAAGCTTATGGTTACCAAGCGGTCGATTTGCTGGCTCTGCCCGAGTTTATCGGGATGGTCGATTTTATCTACAATACGGCGCCGGCCCTCGTTTTGCCCAGGGCACTCTTGCTGCTGACCAAACCAGAAGTAGTCATTATTGATATTGCCTCTGGCCTAGGCGGGGTTGACTATGCCACCGCCCGCCGGTTAGGCCGTAAGGCCCTCCTGGCCCCGAGCTTGCCAGGGAAGGTAGCCCCCCGTTCTGCAGGGCGGATTTTGGGAGAGCTGCTACCTGGGATTATTGATCAGCATTTTGTAAGGAGGGATTACTAGGCATGGAGTTAACGGGGAAACGCATCGGATTTGCTCTGACTGGTTCCTTTTGCACCTTTGAAGAGATCATGGGGCCCTTACAGGCCCTCGTCGCAGCCGGTGCTACTGTCTACCCGATCATGTCCGAAACGGCTTTCCGCTTGGATAGCAGGTTTGGTAGCGCCAGCAGGTGGCAAGCCACAATTACGGCTATCACTGGCCATGACATCATCCATAGCATCGACCAGGCAGAGCCCATAGGACCTAACCAGCTCTTTGATTTGGTGATAGTGGCCCCCTGCACTGGCAACACCCTGGCTAAGCTAGCAAACGCGATTACCGATACGACTGCAACCATGGCCGTGAAAGCACATCTGCGCAACGGACGCCCAGTGTTGCTTTTTGTCTCTACCAATGATGGCCTGGGCCTTAATGCAAAGAACATCGGTGTCCTATTAGCCACCCGCCACATTTTCTTTGTTCCCTTTGGTCAGGATAACCCACAACAGAAACCAACGTCCCTAGTGGCGGATTCTAGTCTACTACTAGCAGCTGCCGAGCAGGCTGTGGTAGGCCAGCAACTGCAACCCCTGTTGATCCAACGCAAAGCTAAATAGCATTGCAGTAACAGACGTGGTGACGTCAGGGGGGGGGAGCAAACATACCTATACTAATACAAAAATTCGGTGGTTCATCCGTCAGCACTTCCGAAGACCGTCAAGCTGCCATTGAGCGCGTCTTGCAGGCCCGGGCGCAGGGCCATGCTGTGGTGGTTGTAGTTTCGGCGATGGGGCGCCAAGGCGCCCCTTATGCTACTGATACCCTAATTGAGCTGGTAAACAGCTCTGGCCAGCTAGCAGATAGGGATCTTGATTTGGTGCTGGCCTGCGGTGAGATAATCTCTGCCGGAGTGTTTCTGGCGGAGCTGCAACGACAATGCCCCGCCGCTATGCTGACCGGGCCGCAGGCTGGCATCCTGACAGATACTGTTCATGGCGATGCTCGTATTGTCCATGTAGATTCAACCCGCGTGAAAGAGTTGCTGGCCGACGGGCTAGTGGTAGTGGTCACTGGTTTTCAGGGCATTGGTGTTGATGGTGAGATCACCACGCTCGGGCGCGGCGGGAGCGACACCAGTGCCGTTGCCTTAGGCATCGCCCTGCGAGCTGAAGCAGTTGAGATATATACTGACGTTGCCGGCATCATGACCGCCGACCCCAAACTTGTGCCCGAAGCCAAGGTCTTGTCGGTAGTCGATTATCAAGAAATGCTACAGATGTCTTATGAAGGGGCCAAAGTGCTGCATTCTCGTGCAGTAGAGATAGCCATGCACAATAACTTGCGCCTGATCGTACGTTCTCCGGTGGGGGAGGATTCAGGTACCCTAATCACTTCCGCTTCCAGCTACGAGGCCAGACGGGCCTACCCAGCAATCGGTGTAGCTCACAGGAGCGGCTTGGCGCAGGTATGCCTGCAATCCGACGCTACCGACCCGGGTTTTGACTGCCGCTTATTTGCCGGTCTAGCCGAACAGCGGGTCAGTGTCGACCTAATCAATGTGAGCCCTAAAAGCAAGATGTTTACTGTCAGTGCTGCGAATATCGAGCGGGTGCACGAGGTGCTGCAGCGTTTAGCCACACCCTATGAAATCCGTACAGGTTGCGCCAAGGTCTCCGTTGTTGGCGTTGGCATGCGCGGGATACCGGGGGTCATGGCCACACTTTGCCGCGCTTTACATGAGGCCAAGGTAGAGATCCTGCAAACTAGTGACTCCCACATGACCATTTCCTGTCTGGTGGACGAACAGCAGTTGGTGGCAGCAGTAAGAAGTTTACATGAGCATTTTCGTTTGGCGAGGTTAGGGCAGTAAGGGACACCCAAAAAGGAAGAGTGGGGGGTTGGAATGTTCAAAGATTATTTTGGCGAAATCTTGACCGCTATGGTGACGCCCTTTGATGGCAACGGCTACATTGACTGGCCCGCTTTAGACAACCTAGTAGAGCATCTGCTCCAAAATGGAAGCGATACTCTGGTCGTAACCGGCTCTACGGGCGAGGCGGCAACCCTGTCAACTGCGGAAAAATTGCAGATTTATGCCCATGTGGTGGCTAAGGTAGGCGATCGAGCCAAAGTAATAGCCGGTACGGGCACGAATGATACGAAACAAACCATTGAGCTAACGCAACGGGCGCAAGCTATAGGCGTTCATGGCGCGATGTTGGTTGCGCCTTATTACAATAAGCCGCCGCAGAATGCCCTCTATGCCCATTTTAAGGCAGTTGCTGCTGCTAGCGAACTACCCATTTTGATCTACAACGTGCCGGGGCGTACGGCGTGCAACATACTGCCGGCAACCATCTTGCGCTTGGCCAGAATCGATAATATTTTTGGCGTCAAAGAGGCCAGTGGTAACCTAGACCAGGTAAGTGAAATTGCAGCTTTGGCCCCGCCTGACTTTGTTGTCTATAGCGGTGATGATAGCCTGACGCTACCTATTCTGGCTATCGGTGGCCATGGCGTAGTGAGTGTGGCTTCCCATTTGATTGGGCGGCAGCTAAAACAGATGGTGCAGGCTTATAAGCAGGGGAATGTGCGGCAGGCTCAGCAATTGCACGCCGAAGTTTTCCCGATATGTAGAGCTATGTTTGTGACCAGCAACCCGGTGCCACTGAAGGCGGCTCTAAACATGATCGGTGTGGAGGTTGGCCAACCGCGCTTGCCGCTCTTGCCTTGTTCCGGGCAAGAAGAAGCGGCAGTGCGCCAAGCGTTGCTCGACTTCGGACTGTTGCCATAAGCCAAGGGCTCGGCCCTTGGTTTTTGCTTCCTACCAGAATGGACAAGTTAAGCATGTTTATCATAGCTATGCCTTACAATGCTTATACTAGACAAAACTGCAGCTAAACTGCAGAGGAGTGTGAGTATGCGACAAGACTATCATAATCCGGCAGATGCCCCCTCATTTGAGCGTTTGCTGTCTGAGGAACAAGAGCAGGGGCAAGATAACTCTTTAGCCACTCTTGAAGAAGCCGGCCAGCTCAAACTGCCAGCGACGACAGAAAGCGACCTGCACTGTATGACGATCATAGGACAAATTGAGGGGCATATGGTGCTGCCACCCCAGAACAAGACTACCAAATATGAACACATTCTGCCTCAGTTAGTAGCAGTGGAGCAGAACCCAAAGATGCGGGGCCTTTTGCTGATTCTCAACACAGTAGGAGGTGACGTAGAAGCCGGTCTGGCCATCGCCGAGATGATCGCTAGTATGAGTAAGCCCACTGTTTCGCTAGTGCTAGGTGGCGGCCATTCTATCGGCGGCCCAATCGCGGTGGCTACCGATTATAGCTTTATTGCTGAAACAGCCACCATGACCATTCATCCTATCCGCCTCACGGGTATGGTAATTGGCGTGCCCCAGACTTACGAATATTTGGATAAGATGCAGGAGAGAGTCGTGCGCTTTGTCGTCAATCACTCGCGCATCAGTGCGGAGCATTTCCGGGAATTGATGTTTCGCACCGGGGAATTAGCCCGGGATATCGGTACTATTCTTTCTGGGCCAGAAGCCGTCAATGCCGGGCTGATTGATGAGGTAGGCGGGATTGGGCCGGCGCTCGGCAAGCTCAGGGCACTAGCGAACCAGAGGGGGCAGTAAAATGCTCCACACCATAGTCCCCCCAGAAGTCGTCTGGCAGAACAGCGATAAAATCATCGCCCCGCAAGAACTTACTTATTTGGGGCAGAAGGTCTTAGCAGAGCCTTTAGACCAGCCAGGGGAGTTCAAACTAATCCAGCTATTGAGTAGCGATCCCGCCCTCTTCCTCAACACTGCTTTTCAGCCTGGCACGGTCATTCGCTTCCCCGCCCAACCCAAAAGCGAATAATACTTACGCCCTTGCGCCTTCTCTGCGCAGGGGCGAAGTTTTGGTGCCTAAACAAGCGAAAACGAGCTTTCGACAAGCTAGGCCCAGCGCCATGTGTTATAATCGGCATGTTAGGGTTGGTTGATTGGATACCGTGCTAAGGAGGGGCTAAGATTGCGGATTTGGGAAGTAATAATTTTGGGCTTATTACAGGGCTTTACAGAGTTTTTGCCAGTATCCAGCTCCGGTCACCTGGTTATTGCTCAAGACTTGCTTAATGTGAGTAACCCGGGGGTAGTACTTGAACTCATGCTCCACTTGGGCACTTTGGTCTCTGTTTTTATTGTTTTCTGGTCTGATATCGTAGGCCTTATACGAGGTTTTTTCTCGCTTCTGCTCAGCCCTAGGGGCCGCCGCCCCATGACACAGGAAT
>CALNBW010000492.1 GCA_937874815.1 uncultured Bacillota bacterium
ACGAGGTCGAAGGCAACTACGTTGGCTTCGCCGAGCATGCGCACCGCGCGCAGAATCTCGTTGCTAGTGCAGCCGCCGGGTTCTGGGGTGCCGGTGCCAGGGGCGAAAGCCGGGTCGACCACGTCGATATTGAGGGTAACGTAAACTGGCTTACCTACTAGCTGAGGCAGCACTGCTTCTAGGCCGGGGAAAATTTGCTCAGAATAAAGATGGGTATATTCCCGGGCAAACTCTAGCTCTTCCCTTTCGCCAGAACGAATTCCTAGCTGGAAGACCCGCTTGGGGCCCAGGGTACGGGCGATATTCCCGATCACGGTAGCGTGAGAATCGGCTTCGCCGAAGAATTCCTGACGTAGATCGGCATGGGCATCAAAATGCACCACCACCAAATCGGGATGTTTGGCATAGACGGCTTGGAAAACTCCCCAACTGACTAGATGCTCGCCGCCGAGGCAAATAGGCAGTTTGTCATCGTTGATCACAGCGGCTACGGCGCTACGAATGGCAGCTAAGCTGGCCCGCACGTTGCCAAAGGGCAAGTTGAGGTCGCCGGCATCGTAATAATTGTAGTCGGCCAGGGTGCGGTCAAGATGCCAGCTGTAGAGCTCGAGCCCATAGGATACTTCGCGGATGCGCTCGGGCCCGAGGCGAGCGCCGGGGCGAAAGCTAACGGTATAATCCATCGGCAAGCCCAAAATCACGGCTTGCGCAGCGGCGTAGTTGCTGCGCGAGCCATTAAAACCGTTGTTGCATAACAGATGGGGTTTAAGTTCTGGATGCGCTGTAATTAAGTCGGTCATTTCACGTCTACCAGCTCGGCCACGAAAGGCGGCAATACGAAAGCAGCTTTATGCATTTCAGGTGAATAGTACTTGGTGCATGGCACGTGCTTGCCAGGCAATGGTACTGTCGGGTCGTATTTTTTGGAGCAAACAGTAAAGCTATACATGCCGCTCTGGTAAGTCGGGATGTTAGCTAGGAACAGCTTGACGCAAGGGAAAATCTTGTGGAAAACTGAGTGCAACTCGGGAAGAAAAGTTTTGCTAGCCCACGGCGGCTCTGTCTGGGCTACAAACATGCCGTCCTCTTTTAGGGCTGCGTTTAAATCGCGATAAAATTCTTGAGCGAAAAGGCCAACGGCTGGCCCAATGGGGTCGGTGGAGTCAACGATAATCAGGTCGAACTCGTTTTTGGCTTTCTTCACATATTCAAGACCATCTTGAATGGTTACTGTCACTCGTGGATCATCAAGCGCGCAGGAAATGCTCGGTAGGTATTGTTTCGATAGCTCTACTACCCGCTCGTCGATATCGACCAAAATAGCCTGCTCGACACTCTCATGCTTAAGAATTTCGCGGATACTGCCGCCATCGCCACCGCCGACTACTAACACTTTTTTAGGGTTGGGGTGGGCGCTAAGGGCCACATGGGTGATCATTTCATGGTAAACAAACTCATCTAGTTCTGTTGTCTGCACTACGCTGTCTAGCAGCAACATGCGACCATATTGGTAGGTGTCAACGATAGCAATGTCTTGGTACTGGGATCGTTCTGTATGTAAGGTCTCCTTAATACGGTAACTAAGCACCAAGTTCTTGCTTTGATATTCTTGAGCCCATAGTTCCAATGTTCATCCCCCTTTTAATGCAGCAGCCGTTTCGCAGAAACGGCTAGAGCGCATGGTAATCGGCTTTATTTTAGCATTCTCGGTGCCTACTAGCAAACAAACGAGGATAAAACTGGTGACCTGTAGAAACTAGGCTATAAGGCAGAATGAAAGGAGTGCATCAGATGCTGAGAATTCATGAGAATACGTTCGTGGCACCGACGGCTGCCGTGGTAGGAAAGGTGACGATTGGCACCGGGAGCAGTGTTTGGTATCACGCTGTTTTGCGAGGGGATATGGCACCGATCACCATCGGTGACAACAGCAATATTCAGGATGGCTGCCTGCTACATGTGGCAGCAGATTTCCCTTTGCAGGTTGGCAATTATGTGACGGTTGGGCATGGTGCCATTTTGCATGGCTGCACGATAGAGGATGGGGCGTTAATTGGGATGGGGGCAATTGTGCTGGATGGGGCTGTGATTGGCGAGGGTAGTATTATTGGCGCTGGGGCGCTAGTCGCCGAAGGCAAGGTTATTCCGCCCCGCTCGCTGGTAGTTGGCTTGCCGGGCAAGGTGATTCGCCAGCTTGATGAGGCTAAGGCCGCGGAATTGATTGCGCATGCGGAGAAATACGTGCAGTTGTGGAGAAGTGAGAGATAAATGCAAAGGGGTTGCGGCTCCACAGAAGGTCGTGGTCCTGCTCGCGCGCGTGTGGCCTAATACTGCAGGTAAGTGCTTAG
>CALNBW010000493.1 GCA_937874815.1 uncultured Bacillota bacterium
CAGCTGCTGCCACGCTACAGTACTTTTACGCTCATGGATTTGGAAACCGGCTTAACCTGGAATGCGCAGCGGCGGGCAGGTTCGTTCCATGCCGATATTCAACCCCTGACCAACCAAGATACTTTGCAGCTCAAAACTATCTACGGCGGGAGCTGGAGTTGGAACCGCCGGGCGGTGGTAGTCCTGGCAGGAAATCGACGCATTGCCGCCTCGATCAACGGGATGCCCCATGGCGCTGGTGCCTTGAAGAATGGGTTCCCCGGGCATCATTGCTTGCACTTCTGGGAGAGCACTACCCATACCAAAAGTAGGCCCGACCCAGCCCATCAGGTCATGGTACACAAGGCCGCTGGTCGGCTACATACTTATTTGGCTGAACTAGACCCTAATGATTTACAGTTGGCCGTGCTGGAAATGGCCGGCCAGGGTGATACTGCTATTGTGAGGTTGGGCATTCTGAACCCACCAGATGGCACTAACCCGGGTCAACTCGCCGCTCAAATCCAGAATATCAATATCCGGGACAGCCAACAGGGCGAGGTGGAGGATGGGCGCTATACAGGCAGGTATAATGTCAGTGTCTATTTCCATGGGGATAACAGTGAATACCGCAAGTCTATCACCCTCACTAGCCGCTACCAGGCCGACCTGGGCCGCTGGTTAGTGGAACCAGATTTTCTGGCCCAGCTGCTGACCAGGTAGCGGCCGCGGGAACGGTGGACGGCAGCTTAAGCCCGTGGTCATGCTAGAGCGCATGTGCCCAACTTCTGTCGGAATGAGCTCAGTTCGCTAAGGGCAGCGACGGCACTCGCACGGTTAGGACTTGCGAAATTGGTTATTGGCGCTGATTCTTAACTTCTTATCTGAAGACCGTTCTAGGCAGCTCGGCCTATTGTCGCTGCTATTCCTTAGCTCCCTCGCTCCATGATTAATGGGCCCAACGCGCTCTGCGCATGACACACGGCCTTCCTTTAGACTGCTGATAAGAGGCCCCCACCTGGTCCTGGGAGAAGGTCGTTGGTCCTGCAAAAAGCGCATTGGGGCCTCAAATAAAAGGTGCTTTTGAGGTAAGGGGACACACCTCTGCAGGAAGCGCATTTTGTGGGCCGAGGAATGTCCCCAAC
>CALNBW010000494.1 GCA_937874815.1 uncultured Bacillota bacterium
GGCGTGTTGTGGCCTTGTTGCTTGCTCATTTCGTCAAAGATCCAAGCCATGATCTGAGCATTGGTGCCAACGTCGCCAGCAGGGATGTCGCGGTCGTCGCCGATGAAATCGCTCATGGCGCGAGTGAAGGAGCGAGTGAGCTGCTGTAATTCGTTTTGGGAGAGCTCACGCGGATTGACAGAGATACCACCCTTGGCTCCGCCATAGGGCAAACCGAGTGCACTGCACTTGAAGGTCATCCACATGGAAAGGGTTTTAACTTCGTCGAAGTCAACGTCTGGGTGATAGCGGAGTCCGCCCTTGCCAGGACCCATAACGTCGTTATGATGGGCCCGATAGCCGGAGAAAGTTCTAACCGTACCGTCATCCATCTTAACTGGAATTGTAACCTCTAGCGCACGCATCGGTTGCTTAAGGATCTCGTAATAATTGTTGTCCAAACCGAGAATGTCGCATGCATCCTTGATCTGCTTCTGAACTTGTCGTAAGGTTTCTGCACTGTTACCTGCCACTGCTAGTTCCCCCTTTAGTATTAATTGCTATTTATTTCCACTAACAGCATCTGCCGCTAGTTGAAATCCGAGGTCCAAAGCCTGCTTGTTCAGTTCCTCCGTGCCCCGCGGTACGCGGTGCAGCACGGCTTCCTCTAAGAAGTTCCGCTCAACCAAAGAGCTAGCACCTACCAGAACACCTAACGCAATGATATTTGCCACTATCGGGCGCTTCAATGTCTCCGTAGCTCTCTGGATGATAGGAACGCTTATTACTCTAACGTTCTCCGGCAAATTCTCCGTAAGATCCAGGGACTCGTCCACTACCAGCAAAGCATTGGGCGCTAGGTCATGACTGTATTTCTTGTATGCCTCTTGGGTCAGTGCCATAAACACTTCGGGTTGACTGACTTTAGGATAATCGATGTCCGCATTGCTGATTATGACTTCAGATCGGCTGGCACCGCCACGGGCTTCTGGCCCATAGCTTTGCGACTGGACTGCATTCTTACCCGCTAAAATAGCAGCCTCTGCCAAGATTATACCAGCAAGCAGCATGCCTTGGCCACCACTTCCGCTAAGACGTACCTCATGTCGCGCTGTCACTACTATTCCCTCCCCTGCAAACGAGCTACTAGTTGATCATATTTCTCAGTGAACTCTGGCGCAGAGCTATTATGCAATTCACCAATAACAAACTTATCCTCCAGCTGCTCTGGTGTTAGACGGGCTGCTGCAGCTACGTTAACAGCATGCTCTTTTTGCCAGTTCAACATGTCAACCGGTCCACCCAGCTTGTTCCTGCGACCATAGTAAGTGGGACACTGGGCAATGGCTTCTACTACTGAGAAACCTTTGTTATTAATGGCCTTCACAATCAGGTCTGGCATACTAGCAGCATGATAAGCTGTGCTTCTAGCTACATAGGTGGCCCCGGCCGCTTTGGCCAAGTCGCAAACGTCGAAGTTGCGATCAATATTACCAAACGGCGATGTAGTGGCAAATTGGCCGGCAGGTGTCATCGGTGAATATTGGCCGGAAGTCATTCCATAGATAGAGTTGTTGAAAACAATGGTCGTGATGTCAATGTTGCGACGGCAAGCATGGATGAAATGGTTACCCCCGATAGCCAGAGCATCACCGTCACCAGTCAAAACGATGACGTTGAGTTCGGGTTTGGCCATTTTCACGCCGGTTGCAAAAGCCAAGGCACGACCGTGAGTGGTGTGTAGTGTGTCAAAGTTCATGTATCCAGAAGCCCGTGAAGAACAACCAATGCCGGATACAATAACGGTTTTATCCTGATCTAGTCCTGCTTTGTCAATTGCTCGGATCACTGCCTGCATAATGATGCCGTTACCACAGCCGGGGCACCAAATATGGGGCATCATGGGAGCGCGCAAATATTTCTCTGCCAGCATCTACTTAACCTCCAGTACGGCCTGCAGGATAGTATCTGGGGCAATCAACTCGCCGTTTGCCTGCAGCACGCGCTTAATTGGCACTTGGCCTTGAGCCGCTCGTTCAACCTCATTCACTAATTGCCCTAGGTTCATCTCTGCCACAACTAAGGCCTTCAGTTGAGAGGCATATTTCGCTATCAGTTTGTCCGGGAATGGCCAAATAGTAATCGGGCGCATTAAACCGACCTTGATGCCCTGCTCGCGAGCCAAGCGGACGGCACGAGCTGCTGAGCGGGCAGTAGAACCGTAAGCGAAAACGCCGATTTCAGCGTCCTCCATGCTCTCTGTCTCCCACATGACAATTTCATCAAGGTGATTCTCAATTTTATCCCGTAGTCTAGCCTGTAGCACTTCCACCTTAGCTGGCACACTAGTGGGGAAACCCGTCTGGTCATGGGTCAATCCGGTGACATGGAAGCGGTAGCCATCACCGAAGTTGGCGAGCGGCGGGACATCTCCTTGGCTATTGTCGTAAGGGAGATACTCTTCCTTCGGAACAGTTGGTCGTTTGCGCTCAATGATTGGGATCTGAGGAGTATCAGGAAGCTCGATTCTCTCGCGCATATGCCCGATTACTTCATCCATAAGCAGGATGACTGGGGTACGGAATTGCTCCGCTAGATTAAAAGCTTTAATGGTCAACTCGTAAGCCTCGGGCACGGATGCTGGATAAACAGCAATAACCGGATGATCTCCGTGGGTACCCCATCTAACCTGCATGACGTCGGCTTGCGCCGGGGAGGTTGGTAGGCCAGTGCTGGGACCACCCCGCATAACGTGGGCAACCACACAAGGTACTTCAGTGAACATGGCAAAGCCGAGGTTCTCCTGCTTGAGCGAAAACCCTGGGCCGCTAGTAGCCGTCATCGCTTTGGCCCCAGTTAAAGAAGCACCGATTACAGCAGCCATACTAGCAATTTCATCTTCCATCTGCATGAAGCGACCGCCACTTAGCGGCAAACGTTCAGCCAAGAGTTCGGCAATCTCAGTTGATGGTGTAATCGGATAGCCGGCAAAGAAATTCAAGCCAGCAGCTAAAGCTCCCTCAACGCACGCTTCATTGCCTTGCAATAGCTTAACTGTCGGACTCATCATTTTTCCCCCTTACAGTAACGGCGAAGTCAGGACAACGTTGCTGGCACTGGCGACAACCAATGCACTTTTCTACGGCAGTGATCTCTGGTACGTGCCCGGCCTTAAAAGTATATACTTGGCGCGGGCAAAAGGCGGCACAAATACCACACTTCTTGCACCACTTCGGGTTGATAGTTACCTCAAACTTTCCTCCCATTTGTCTAAACCCCTTCCTCTCTCGAATGCTGACACTCATATTCTAAAAGGGCCGTTTTGAGCAAGTTTACCGACGCTTGGTCAGGGCGATAAACAAACTCAATTACTTCCTTGCCCTCAGGGCAAAGCTTCTCCACTTCCCGTCGACGTCCAGGCGAGACGAGTAACACGTCACTGCGCTCAATAACACGTTGCACCGCTGCTTCTTCCATCACTATAGTACTTTCAATAGGTAAATAATCTATTCCGGCGGAACGAATGGAGTTAACCACCTTCTCCGCAAAGTTAGTAGACAGACAGATCAGTCCTAACCGCTGCCCTCGGGGAATGCGGGCAATTCTCACGATGGTCTCTAGCAGCGGATCGAGGGCTATGGCCAACACCCGCCGTTCCGCTGGGATCATGGCCCGGACCTCATCTTGGTGAAAAAAGGTGGTGACCACCAGATCTACTTCTTGGGCGATAGTACGCACATACTCCAAATCACTACGAATTTCGCCCAACACCAGGGGAGTGATAGCTACACCGGCATCGAGTTCCAGTTGGCGGGCAAAATAATCTACCTGCTCCCGGTTGCACTCGATGAACGCAATCTTGATTCGGTTCAAAAGACACTGTTTGGCCCGGATCTGCTCCGAGACTACATCCAGCACCTCAGCAAAACCGAATCCGAGGCTGGTTGCGGTATCTAGCATGTCATCAATGCAACGCTGCAAGCGTTGCTTTCGGCTTTCGCTCAGGCGCTCTGCCGCTGCCTCCGCCACAAAAGTACCTTTGCCTTGGAAAGAGATTAACTCCCCTTCTGCTTCCAGCTCTTGGTAGGCCATGCTGACCGTATTACGACTAACTCCTAATAAACTGGCCAGCTGCCGTTCCGTAGGCAGTTGAAAGCCGGGTCGCCAAGCATTCGCTTCGATCTGTTGACGAATTTGATTCTTTAGCTGAATATATAACGGAATGCCTGATTTTCGCGATAGCTCAAACGCCACGCGCACCCCCCCTTCCTAGGCCTAATGGCATAGTCCATCATTCCAATTCCACTATAGCACTATTCGTCAGGTTACGACGGTTTCCTTGCGCTTCTTATATGAAGCTTTCGTTACTATCTTGCACTCGACAAAAATAGGCCCTCTTGTTAGGTTATTTTGACCTAACAAGAGGGCCTATGGCCTTAGCCAGCCAATGTCTACGCATTGGCTGGCCGGGCGGCATAGGATGCCGCCCCTACGGGTACCCCAAGGC
>CALNBW010000495.1 GCA_937874815.1 uncultured Bacillota bacterium
AGACGGGCAAATATGCCTGGTTGACGGCGACAGTGTGCAACCCCTCGTCGCTGTCGCTGCCATACCCATTACCTTTGGGGGCAACGCTAGCTATAACATAGCCAATGCTCTTGCTGCTAGTGCCGCCCTCTGGGGGTTGGGGATTGGCGAGGATCATATTCGGCAAGGCCTAACCAGCTTCTTGCCCGATGCCCAGTATAACCCAGGGCGCCAAAATTTGTTCGCCATCGGTCGCCAGTCCGTGCTGATCGACTATGCTCATAACGTGGCCGGCATTCAAGGGCTGTCACAGCTAGCGCGCACCCTTACTAAAGGGAAACTGTTAGGTGTGATTGCTGCTCCGGGCAACCGGCGCACAGCTACCATTTACGCCGTTGGTGAGGCGGCTGGTCAGGGCTTCGACCGGCTGTTTATCAAAGAAGATCGGGACCGCCAGGGGCGCGCCCCTGGCGAGGTGGCTGAAATACTGCGGCAGGGAGCCATAGCCGCAGGCCTCGCCCCTAATGCGATAGAGGTATTCCTAGAAGAGCGCACCGCGCTTTGGGCTGCCTTTGCCGCAGCCCGACCCGAAGACCTGATCGTCGTGCTCTACGAGGACTGGGACCATACCATGGCCTTACTGGATGAATTCGCCCGCGAGGCTCCCTTCTTACGCCGGGCCTACGCCATCGCTGGCGGCATCTAGTAGACCAGCCACGGGGACGGTCGAAGACTGCTGATAAAGGCCGTAGTCCTGCTCGCGCGTCATGCTCTTGGGCCGGATAGGATCCGGCCCCTACAACCCGTCCTAGGGTACCTGTAGGGGCGACATCCTATGTCGCCCTCTCGCGGTAGCGAGGACGGTCACATTGGCGTGAGCTCAAAAAACAGGGTGCGCAGCAGTCGCTGTTTGTATTAAAATAAAGGTGGGGGTGTATGAGATGCAGATTGTTGAACTCGCCCCGGCCAAAATCAACTTGTGGCTGCGCGTACTCGGGAAAAGGCCCGATGGGTACCATCAGGTAGAAACGGTTTTGCAGACGATATCATTTGCAGATATGTTGACGCTGACAGCAGAGGCTGGTGGCATTGCGCTCACCTGTAGCGACCCCCGCTTGCCCTGTAATGAGCATAACCTGGCCTATAGGGCGGCCGCACTTCTGGCCCGCGAAGCACCGGGGCGGGGGGTGCACATTCACTTGGAGAAAAGGATCCCGTGGCGGGCTGGCCTGGGCGGAGGTAGCTCCGACGCGGCTGCAGTCTTGCGGGGCCTAAACCAGTTGTGGGGGCTCAATTGGTCGTGGCAACAGCTGCTGCCATTAGCGCAAGCCTTGGGTGCCGATGTGCCTTTTTTCTTGCAGGGAGGAACAGGGATAGGCCGAGGCCGGGGCGATGAGCTGGAAATGCTGCCAGTACGCCCGGATCTAGCATTAGTTTTGATACAGCCCCCTTTTGGTCTGTCCACCCCCAAAGTCTATTCCGATTGGCAACCGCCGGATGCCAGGCCGCCTGCTGGTGACTTGTCAGATTTAACCTTGGCGCTACAGCAGTCAGATACTCAAGCCCTTGGGCTTCTATTGCACAACGATCTAGAAGAACCAGCCTTTAGGTTAGCGCCCGAGCTAGCTACTGTAAGACAAAAGTTATCACAGGCAGGTTTCCCTTGCTTGCTCTCGGGCAGCGGGGCCTGCTTATTTGCCGTAGTGCCTGGGAAAAGCAACGAGCCCGCCGTACGGTGGTTGCATAAGGCCCGCCAATTACTACCGGCCAGTTACAGAGCGTCCCTGGTGCGTACACGATTTTAGCTGGGATAAAGGGATGCAGGCCTCAGGCGGCGAATAGACACAAATAGCCATCTTAGTTTGCTTATTGGGGCCATAAAGGCTAGATGTAAAGAATAGTATGTGACGGGCGCTGCATTTCTCTGTCGTAGCAGCTCGTGGAAGGAGAGATTTATGACAGAGCGACTTATTCCAGTAAAACTAGATAATTATAAGCCTCTGCGTGAGATTGTATTTGAGCATTTACGCGAAGCTATTATTAAAGGCAAATTACGCCCAGGAGAGCGTCTGATGGAGATGCAGTTGGCCGATGAGCTAGGGGTTAGTCGTACCCCAGTTCGTGAAGCTATTCGCAAACTTGAGTTAGAGGGGCTGGTCATCATGGTGCCCCGGCGGGGCGCTTACGTGGCCGACCTGAGCATCAAAGACGTGGCCGAGACCTTCGAAATACGTTCAGCCCTCGAGGCATTAGCCGCCTCCTTAGCGGCGGAGCGCATTACACCAGAAGAATCTGAGGAAATGGAACGTATTCTCGTGCGCATCGGGGCAGCTGTTGAGGCTGAGGATTTTAAACAGATGGTAGAGCTAGACGAGCAGTATCATAATCTCCTGTATCAGGCCAGCCGTAACGATCGGCTGATGCAGATTCTGAATAATTTGCGGGAGCAAATTCAGCGTTTTCGCACCACCACCCTAGCCATGCCGGGCCGCGTGCGCGGGGTGCTGCAGGAGCATAAAAACCTAGCCGAAGCAATCTCCGATCGTAATGCTGAGCTGGCTCACCAGTTGGCGCTAGAACATATCGAGAATGCGGAGAACGCGCTTATGGAATGGATCCGAGAAAAACAGGAATCTTGACTAACAGGAGCAAGTAGGGGGGTGTGTCTATGAACGCTATCGTTTTAGCAGGGGGAACAGAAGACGACCAATGGGCCAGGCAACACGGAGTGAAGAATAAGGCCTTCTTGCCAATCAATGATTTGCCTATGATCACCTATGTTGTTGCCGCATTGCGGGAATGCCCGCGGGTGGAGCAGATAATCGTAGTAGGACCAGTGGAGGCATTAGCCGGCTTGTTGCCGCATGATGACATTCGTTTTTTACCGGAGCAAGGCGATATCATAGATAATGTTTTGGCAGC
>CALNBW010000496.1 GCA_937874815.1 uncultured Bacillota bacterium
CCCTGCTGCTGCAAGACATTGGTCAGGCACTGCTGCAGGAGGTAGCCAATGAAACCTTGCGTCTGGGCCCCGCAGATATCGAGAGGCATTGCCGGCACTGCCGGGCTAGCCGCTGCATTCTGCAGGAGAATGTTACCTACTTGGGGCCCGTTGCCGTGGGTGAGCGCCACCTGATGCCCCGCTAAGATCAACTGAGCAATCTGTTCTGCTGCTAGCTGCACATTAGCCAACTGTTCTTGCGCTGTGCCTTTTTGCCCAGCCTGTAAAATCGCGTTGCCGCCCAAAGCCAGTACGATTTTCTTCATGCTATTTTTGCTCCTTTTTGTCTGTGTCCACGCCTGGCCATACTACCTAGCCTTCTGGCACCTTGATTGTGGGCAAGCTGCGACCACACTCGGCACATTGGCCCCGCACCAGGTTCTTAGTAATGGTAGGAACCATGCCTCGCTGGATGAGTAGCTTGCCACACTGCGGGCAAAAAGTTGACGCCGCGGTGCCCACATTGCCTAGATAGACAAAATTCAAGCACTCTCTCGCTAACCGGGCCAATTGCTCCAAGGTAGTTAATGGCGTTGGCGCTGTTTTTAACTTATAACTGGGAAAATAGCGTGTCAAGTGCAAAGGAATATCGGGCGAAAGGGCGGCCATCCAGCTGGCGAAGCGCTCAAACGTCTGGGGGTCATCATTGACTCCGGGCACCACCAAGTAAGTCAGCTCCACATGGCTATGCTCCTGTGCTAGTTCGACATTACGTAAGATAGGGGCCAAACTGGCCCCACATAACTCGCGGTAGGCCTCCTCCGTAAATGCCTTGACATCGATATTCAGTGCATCGATGTGCTTAATTAGTTCCAGCCAAGGCTCCGGCTGCAAGTAACCATTGGTAACTAATACGGTTTTCAGGTCTGCCGCCTGAGCCAGCTTGGCTGTCTCTAGCACAAATTCATAACCAACGGTTGGTTCGTTATAAGTAAAAGCAAGGCCAATGTTGTCGCTGTTGCGCTTGGCGGCTTGAGCTAGAGCTACTAACTCTGCTGGCTGCAGCTGTTTTGTTTCTGCCTGCTCCTGGGCGATATGGTAGTTTTGGCAATACTGGCAGTTTAAATTGCACCCCAGACTGCCTACCGATAGCATTTCCGACCCAGGGTAAAAGTGATAAAGGGGCTTCTTTTCAATGGGGTCAAGGGCAATGGCAGTTACTTGCCCGTAGTTAAGCGAAACAATGTGGCCTTTATGCACTGTCCGCTGGCGGCACCGCCCTAGGGTCCCCTCACCCAGATGGCAAGCATGGGGGCAAAGCTGACAAGTGGTGCTGGGCATGGGCTTCCCTCCTCTAGTGATAACGGGTCACCTGAAAACGATACAGGGTCACCTCTTGCCCGCTGCGGATACCTGCTTTGCGTTTGGCTAGCGCTACCTGCGCATCTGCAGTGTCGATGCCTGGCAAATCGGGTAAGAGCAGCCCCCTTTTAGCCCCGCGCTCAACTATCACCCCATAGATTTTGGGGTCAAGCTCCTGCTCGCTAGCAATTTTCTCGGCCTCCCCCAAAACATCAACAGAGTAGATTAAACCAGGCAGTTCTTCTTTCCCGATAGGATCAAAACGCGGGTCTTCCCAGGCGGCGCTGACTGCATTCTGGGC
>CALNBW010000497.1 GCA_937874815.1 uncultured Bacillota bacterium
CCCAGTTTTTGTGCAACACCAACGGCGTTCTCGATCATCTGTGCCTTTTGCTTAAGATCAGGAGCAATATTCATGCCCCCGTCAGTCATCAGTAACAACCGCCCATACCCCTGGGGCTCCATAATAGCAACGTGACTCAGCACGCGCCCGGTACGCAGGCCGATTTCTTTGTCGAGCACGGCACGCAAAATATCGGCCGTATTTAGCAACCCTTTCATCACCATTTGCGCCTTACCCTTACGGACTAGCTCCACCGCTTTGCGTGCGGCTTGCACCTGATTAGGCTCATCCACAATTTCGACCTCGGCCAGATCGAAACCGACGGTTTGAGCAGCTTGTCGAATACTATCGGCGTCACCCACCAAAGTGGCCGTCGCAATACCTAAATCACAGGCTCCCTTGATAGCTGAAATCACCTCCGGATCTTGGGCAGCTGCCACCGCTATCCTTTTGCTGCCGCCCTGAGCTTGCGCTGCTGCGAGAATGGCATCCAAACTTCTAAGCATTAATATTCTCCTCCTCCGCTATATACTGCTGCTGATTCGCGGCCAGAAAGCACCTGCCAAGCGCCTTCGGCCAAAGCCTGCATTTCGTCTTCGCCAGGTTCAACCTTTACCGGTGCAATGTAACTGACATAGTCAATTATGTGTCTTGTTATGTAAGCAGAATGAGCCAGTCCACCGGTCAAAATAACAGCGTCAACTTGTCCGTTAAGTACGGTAGCCATAGCACCTATTTCTTTCGCAATCTGAAAAGCCATGGCGTCAAGCACCAAAGCTGCCTTCCTGTCGCCTTGCTCTGCTAAGGCAACCGCTTGGCGGGCATCACTACTACCGAGATAACCAACTAGACCAGATTGCCCGTTAAGGAGCTTGCGGATCTCCTGTAAAGTATATTTACCCGAAAAAGCTAGGGTGACAATTGCGCTCGCCGGCAAAGTGCCAGCCCGTTCGGGCGAAAAAGGGCCTGCTTGATTGGCGTCATTGTAATCTAGGAGGCGCCCCTTAGCCACGGGGGCAATGGAAATGCCACCCCCTAAGTGGGCGACAACGAAGTTGGTTTCAGTCAGCTCCTTTCCCCAGCTAGTCGCCACCCGCCTAGCTACAGCCCGAATGTTGAGGGCATGGCCTAACGAAATTCTTGATATTTGGGGCAAACCGGATAAACGAGCAACCGGGGTAAATTCGTCTACCGATACCGGATCGACAATGAAAGCTGGCACTTGCCTCGGGTCCGCGATCCCTTTCGCCAGCAAGCCACCTAAATTCGAGGCATGTTCGCCTTGTATACCTTGCTGCAGATCGGTAACCATAGCCCTATTTACCAAGTAAGTGCCACTAGGAATTGGCCTGAGTAGGCCTCCTCTACCTACTACCGCCGCCAAATCCGGCGTTCCATGCTGTTCTAAAAAAGCTTCCACGCTTTGCAGGCGATAGTGATATTGGTCTCTGATGTTGGCAAACTGCGCGAGCTCATCGGTAGGGTGATGCAAGTTGACAACATCTAACAGCTCCACCGGCTCCCCGCCCCTAAATAAGGCAAGGCGTGTTGAAGTAGAGCCTGGGTTAATTGCGAGTATGGATTGCGCTGTGGGCACCGGCGCTCCTCCTTCATTCAGTAATGCTAATCTTCAGTAACCAGCCAGACAAAGCAATAAGCCCCTCACGGAGCTTATTTATTCTCACAGCTCTATGATGATTGCTCGAGACGCATACGATCAGCAACCATGGCGATGAATTCGGAGTTAGTTGGTTTGCCGCGGCGCGTATCTACTGTGAAACCAAAGGTCCGGTTAATGGCTTCCAAACTACCCCTGCCCCAAGCTACC
>CALNBW010000498.1 GCA_937874815.1 uncultured Bacillota bacterium
CACGGGTTGCCAGTAGCGACAACCGGCGGCGTTAGGCCCAAGCGTGTAAATAGTTCCCGCACACTCATAGCCAGAGCATCCCTCAGGCCAAGCAGCTGCGAACTCCCCCCGATAATGCGCATCTGGCGTATTGGGAACCCCCGATTCTCCACCTGGTAATATTCCAGCGAGATGGTCACTTGGTGCAAAAGTCGCTGCAAGGTCTGCTGCACATGAGCATGTATGGGGCTATCGGGCGTTAGCCCATGCTGGAACTTAAGCAATTCTGCCTTTTGCCAGCTGATCTGCTCAGCAGCTGCAATATCGCGCGTAAAGTCATTTCCCGCTACAGTTATTACCCGCACCATCTGCAGCTCGTCGCCCTGAAAAATGCTCAAATTGCTGGTCCCCGCGCCCAGGTCGAGCACAACGGTTGTTTCGTTGGCGGCAGCCGCTGCCAGCGCGCCCGACATGCGCAAGGAACGCAAAGCAGCCAGTGGCTCAATATCTACCCGTGTTGCCCGTATGCCACAGCTGTTCAGTAGGTCGACAAACTCAACTATCGGCTGCTTCAGCGAGCCGACTAGCAAGACCAGCATGCGATTATCGGCCAACCGACGTACTATCTGGCAGTCGGCTGCCAGCTCAGCAGCGGGGATGCCAAAATAGCTATCCGCCTGTAGCTGCAACACTTTCCTG
Organism: uncultured Bacillota bacterium; assembly: GCA_937874815.1. Taxonomy (GTDB): domain Bacteria; phylum Bacillota; class UBA994; order UBA5500; family UBA5500; genus UBA5500. The sequence goes on from CALNBW010000498.1 coordinate 679, forward strand.
AATTCTTCCTCCGGCATCTGCGGCACTTCAACCTGTCGCACAATCAGGTTCTGGCCGGTGAGCACGGTAGCAACAGAAAGAGACCGCGCGCCAAAGTCTTGGAGCAAGGCCTTAATAGTCTCCTGCAATTTGGCTTCGTCCTTAATTACCCCATTTTCTACTGTATCTGGTGGTGTCGGCTTGATTAGAAAGCGCTGCAAGGTTAGCCTATTGCCTCTCGGTTCGCGCCTTAGCTCCACTAACTTAATCGTCCCGTTGCCGACATCCAGGCCATAAAAACTCTTTGCTTGACCACGAAAAAACCGCATAGATTAGCCTCCACCTGCTGGTCCAGCGTTACGCAAAATCACACTGGTTTCCATAATTATTGGTAGCCCCCGCTGGATTCCCGGAATAGTGTTCGTTGACTGCAAATGGATGGTGAGCAGTTCTTTCGCCCCATCATAGGTCAGTCTTAGTTCCTCAATATGTGAGCAAGCTGGCCGCCCTGCTTCCCTCAGCCAAACATACTGGCCACTGGCTTCGTACCCGAAGTTGAAGGTACGTTTGGAGCCACCGGACGTGAGGGGTGGCAAAGTGATAGTTACGCTGGCTGGATTAATAGTGCTAGTATTTTCTAGAGTTGTGGCCTCTGCCTCGCGCAGCTGAGCCACCAACTGATGCATAGTGCGAGCCATGGCATCTTGCTGCTGATTTAACAGACGACTGGCGATCGTAGAGCGCTGCAAAGTGACAGTTATGGTGCCCACGATAATAATGACAAGGCTAGCTAACGCCAGGACTACAAGCAGTTCGACTAACGTAAACCCCGCTCGCTTGCTCACGGCGTCACCTGCCGGTAAGTAACTAGGCGCACTGCGCTCGGTTTTCCGCGATATTCCCAGCTGACCTGTATATCAATTTCTTCTAGAGACTCAGGTATTCCTGCTCCCGTTTTGCTCTGCCAATGCCAAGAATAGGGTGGCTGAGCACCATTCTCCGGGAGTGAACCCACAGCGGCAAGCAACTGTTCCGCCAAGCTTTCAGCCAGCAAAGTGGCTGTACTGCGCAAGCGCGCTTCGTTATTGAGATTGACAGTATGAGCAACTACTAGCAGGACAATAGGTATAAGCATAGCAAGGATGGCGAGCACTACTAGGATTTCGACCAAAGTAAAACCATTGTTGTTAGACAGATGCGCTCCCCCCTCGGCAGCTTCTCCAACATTGGTGGCATGGGG
>CALNBW010000499.1 GCA_937874815.1 uncultured Bacillota bacterium
TTAGCAGAGATGGCGCACCAGTTATGCCTTTGCTCGTAAAGTGGTTTTATGAAGATGGCACCTTCGACACAGCCTATCCGAATTATCTCGGCGAAGGCGTTAGCCGAGTCAACATTAACGCCACTAAGCCGGGCCCTATTACCGTGCATGTTGCGAACGTTGACGGTACACTTTGCGGCGAAACAACACTAGCAGTAGTTGCCCCCAAACTTATGCTCCTTGACAAAGGGGCAGCTAACTTAACCAATAACCTTAAAACGACAGTCAGGTTCAAAGTGGTAGATCCCCGCGACGCTAGCGTGCTCGCAGATAATCTCGAAGTTATTCCTAACCATCTGTCTGCAGTGCAGCTTTACGATGCTAAAGGCGGTGTTACTGGCGCTACGATCCCCGGCGCTGAAGAGCATGTCTTAACTATTTTGCCTCAAGCCCTAGAGGCAGATTGGAGTGCAGCAAAAGCAGATAACGCAGTCGTTGCTGTCGGTTTCAAAATCGGCAATGTGCTGGTCGACGGCACCCTTGCAGTCAAGGAGGCAACCCTTACCAGCGATCCAGAGAAGATTTTTATCGGGGCCAAAAATAACCTTACGCTAACTTACCAAGATGCCAACGGTAAGCCTATTGTTGGCAAAACCCTGGCAGCTGACAAGGCAACCCTGGGCAAAACCAATGCCAGCGGCCAGGTCACTTATCCAGTTAGTGTAGCCACTGCTCCTGCAGTTGAAGTCAAGGCTGATACTGATGTAGCGGCAGCCAAGGTTGCGCTAGTTATCAGACTCGCCTATGATACCGAAGCCCCCCAGGTAACCTATAAAGTTGCCGACAATGGGGTTACTTTCCGTATTACCGATAACCTTCGTATTGTGCGCATCAATATTGACGGTAAGGATGTTGATTTCTGGCCAGCGCCCCAATATGAGTTTGCTCGCACCCTGCAGCCTGGCGTGAACAATATTCATATCAAGGCGCAAGACTCCAATGACAACGTCTTGGATAAGGTCATCAAGATTGAATACAACCCCAAACCCAACTCCGTTGTTCTCCGCGGTGACCAAGTTAAGCGTCAGGGCGATTCTGTTTTTGTGGAGGCGCGTCAGTTGGAGGCGCTGGGGGCCCAATTTACTTGGAAGGCTACCCCAAGAGCAGCCATTCTTACGGTAGGAGGAACCAAAGTAGAAGTGATTATTGGTTCTCTAATCGGCAAGGTGAACGGTGCCGCCGTAGCGATGCCAGCGGCCCCCTTCTTAGCTAACGAACGTGCATATATTCCCTTGCGTTTCGTCAGTGACGCCTTTGGTTGGCAGGTGCACTGGGCCGCTGGTGACGTTATTACCATCACCAGCAAATAAGGCAGGGGCCAGATGCAAATTCAGCAGATTACAGAATAGAGAAATAGAGTCACTGTGAATCGCAGCTAATTGTTACAGCATGTTTACAATTAGGCGCTATTGGTTGTGGCGGTAAATTAACCTAAGTACACTAAACTCAGAGGTAGGCTCGAATGGTTCGGGCCCAAACTAGCTCCTTGAAAACTGCATATACTAGCAACGCTCTTAGCGTTGCGGGTAATGAAGTGATGGTTGCAAAGCAACTATCAGTTTGTACCTATTACAAGCGTAGTTTTTAAGGTAGCTAGTGCGAGACTACCGCAGGCCATTGATCTGGAGCTCGTATCAATGGCGAATACATAGCAAAAGGAGGGGATGCACGGCATAGTGTAAACTCACCCGTTGTTAGTTGTTAAACCTAAAGATAAACAAGGAGGGAAATGTTGTAATGCAAAAGAGACTACTCGCACTAGTTGCGACCGTAGCAATGGTACTCAGCATGTTTGCTGGTATTGCGTTTGCTGCTGGAGAGCCTGTTACACTTACACTCAGCGACGTTAAGTACACTTCAGGCAAAGTCACCGGTAAGGCAACAGTAACATTTGATGAAGGCGAAGATAGAGATCTTACTGATCCATCTAGCGAGTTTACTGTTTTTGTTGGCTCGGACGACGTAACCAGTGACACTTTGTTCACCCATGTGAGTGATACTGAGTACACTTTCGAAGTCGATGCTCCTACGAAATATGCTAACGCTGGTTCTTACAGCCTAAAGGTTAAGGTCGGCGCTGGCGTTGCCGCCACAGCTGACTTTGTCGTTCCTGCAACACTCGAGCTTAACCCTGCTACAGTAGTGCAACAGGATACAGCGAAAACAGTTGCAACTACGACAAATATTGTTGGGGCAACAATCCACTGCGCAGCTTTGGGTATTACAGCAGATAGCTCAGGGAACCTTGCAATTCCAGCAGGGACACCTGAAGGAACCTATGTTGTAACAGCCGTAAAAGACGAGCTGACAGCCACTGCTGAGTTAACAGTAACTAAGTTTGCTGTTACAATTACCCCTAACGTTTTCGTGCAGAAAGCCGGGATTATACAAGTAAATGGTACCCTCAGCTCGAACACTGCTGGGGCTACAGTTACGGTTTCGGGTCTTTCCGTTGCTCCGATCACCGTGGCAGCAGGTACCACTACCTTCTCTTTCATCATCCCTGGGGATACTGAAGCAGATACCTATACAGTGACTGCTACTACAGCGAACCATACCGCATCAGCTACCTTTAACGTAGTGGCTGCAAACGCTTACACGATGAACCTGACTACAACAAAGATCATCAGTAGTGGTTCTGCTGCTGAGTTCCAACCGATTGTTGGTTCTATTACTCGCACTGGTACAGAGGCAGGCGCAGTACAGGACTTCATCTTAGAAGTCTCCTATAAGGACTACGCTAATAATCCTGCTACTATGGACGTGCAGGTTCCTAGTGGCCAATTCAGCTTCTATCTGCCGACTAATATTCCTCTTCAGGACGTAACATTTAAGCTCCACGCGGCAAAAGCGGATTGGAGCAAGGGTGCCCAGATTACTGCTTTAGCTAAGGCATTACCTAAGCTAAAGGTTCGTTACAACATTACTCCTTCTACGCTGGAGTTCCCTTACACCGGCACTCAAAGCCCAGTAGCTATAACTGGTAAAGTGACTGACAGCAAGGGTAACCCAGTAGATGCAAGACTGGTTACGCTTACTGCTCCTGGCGGAGTCGTGCTTACGCAGACAACTACCAAGACTGGCGAGTTCGGCTTTGTAGTTCTCGAGTGGAAACATGCTGGCGACATCACGCTTATGGTTGATGGTTTTGTCCATGTTGAGGGAGAAGTTACTCCTAAGGCTGCCGGCCTCAGTGTAACTCCCAAGAGTGCCGTGCATTCTTTGGTGCCGATTACCTTTGAAGTAGAAGGTTCCGGGTTCCCAGCGTCCTCAACAGCCACGATTACCCTATGGAAAGGCACCTCTAAAGTAGACATCGGCACTGTTACTACAAGAGCAAATGACGAGGGAGAGATTGCCACTGGGTTCTCCTGGAAACCTCTCGAAGCTGGGACTTACACCGTTAAGGCAGTAAGTGGAGATCATGGCGCAAGTGCTACCATTACGGTTGGTAATCCGTTAAGCTATAACTTCATTAACTCTGAGCTATTGACCGAGTTACCAGTCGATGCAACGCATACAGTCAAGATTGGCACTGGCGGAGTCTATTTGCTAACCTACGATGGCAAAACGACAGCATCCAACTTTGTCTATGATGTTTATGTCGATGGCGTTCTGAAGGTTGAGAAGCTGGCAAACGATACTATCAAAGTGCCTACTACTAAGCTTGGCACCAAGAGTTTCCGCGTCATTGCTTACACCTCAGAAGTTAAAGACGGCAAGACTGTGTACACCAAGGTATATGAGCAGACCTTCGTTGGCCAGATCACTGGTTGGGATGTAACAATGGAGCCGGCTGAGTTGACTGTTAACAAGGCCGAGAACATTAGCTTTGTTATTAAGGACAAGGACGGAGTTCCTGTAAACAATGCGACCATCCTTATCGACGGCAAGGTTTACTCTAGCCCAAGCACATACAACGCGCAGGATGGCACTTACGTCCTAAAAGATGTTAAGTTCTCCACCGTTGGCGTTCGTAATGTTGAAGTCAAGCGGGGCAGCGATATCCGGGCTACTCTTAAGCTAGACGTTGTTGGTGAAAAGGTCTATAACGTAACTGCAGACGTCGATGCTCTCTTGCAGGGCAAGGCTCAGGACGTTAAGCTCACAGTCACTCGCGATGGTAAAGCTGTTGTTCCACAGCGCATCCGTGTAATTGAGAAGAAGCTTGACCCGAAGGAGCTTTCCTTCACTCCTCAAGCTGATGGCGTAACGAAGATCAACGTGAAAGCTCTTAAGGCAGGCGAGTTAATCGTCCGCGCTGAGAACTACGACGGAACCCTTTGTGGCGAGGTCGTAATCAACGTTGTCGCTCCAAAGCTCGTTCTTGTCGACGAAGAAACAGTCAATGTTACCGATAACTTCAAGACCGACGTTCACTTCAAGGTTGTTGACCCACGCGATGACAGCGTTATCAAGAGCAACCTCTACCTCGAGGGCGCTTACCTAACCGACCTCGTGATCTACAACGAGCATGGTGGCACCATTGTTAATAACAAGGGCGTATTCACCATT
>CALNBW010000500.1 GCA_937874815.1 uncultured Bacillota bacterium
TTTCTGCGGGCTAATATCATTTGACCATATTGGCGCGAACATGCCTTTTAGGCCATACGCAACTAGACCACTTCCAGCGAAAAATTCGTGCATCGTCCATGGTGCTGACGATAAATCTATTCTTTCATTGTCGAGAAGTGACAGAGCATATTGAAACACTGATTGGTCGCCCTCCTTCCCTACAAGGCGTTTAGGCCCTTGTTTACTATAGCTTATGCACAACCTACTTCGGCTCAATTAAAACAACAATAGCACGTAACGACATGCTCTCCCATCACTCGTTCGCGCGCAAGGCAAGGACCCCCCTTGCGTACACTAGTTCGCCGCAAAGTGCGATTTTCCTCCACCGCTAAGACTAATTCTTTTCGATTACAGGTAAGAAAGAACCAGCCTCAACAACGGCTGGTTCTACCCCGTCACTTTGTTCGCGCATAGAGGGTTAATTACCATTTAAGAAACTAATTGCCTACAGTTGTGCTTGTTTCATTACTCCCACTTAGTTGCTGCAGATGGGCAAGCGCCTCAAGCATAGACGCAATCCAATACAGTTCGCCATCATTCAAAACCCAGCTTCTCCAGCTTTTCATTGATGTACTCGCCAAAAGCTTATGCCGAACTTGCGTCAATTCCCAACTCACTTTCCCTAGCTCAACGTCAATCGTTTCCCAGCCGATATCAAAGCCAGCTATGCGCAAAACTTCACCGTCAAATCTAGCGACCCATTGTTCACCATAACAGTTCTCATAATACCAAAACCATGATTTGATATTACCTTGAGCCCATTGAGGAACATCGGGTTCTTGAAGATTGATGGAGACAACAGCCATTGTTTGCCCTCCTCGTTCTATAGATACTACGCCAAGTGCCTACCACTCTACCTGCTGTACAATCCACCTAATCCAACCTGATACAGTACTAGCCCGCCTCCCGGGGGTTGACCCTGATAAGTCAGGCCTTGCCTCATCAATAATGCTAGTTATCTTTGATTTCACCGGTATCTCGCCATAACGCAAGAAAAGGGCAAACGCGTCGTTAAAGGCGCGTTTCGATAGTATCCTCTCAATTAGTCGCAGCCTCTTGTCCTTGCTGTTAAGCAGCATGATAGTTCGCCCATCATCAGATAGCCCGTAATTCCCATCATTGTCGCGCGCAATGAGCCCCAAGTACATCCCTGCCCGAGTGTAATAATCGGATTGCCTAGCATCAAACCTAAACGTTAGGCTGATCTCATCTTTACTCAGTTTTTCTTCAAACAATAAGCCCAGAAGGTCCAGGAGACGCTCAAAGGAATCTGCTTGCGGGAAAGGAATGTCTGGCTCTGGTTCGCACCGAACTTGAGCGAACAAACCTCTTAGTTCGTCCTTGGTAATCACATCGCTTATTAGTGAATAATGATGTTGGTCCACTAGCTCCGCGGAACTATAGTTAGTAGGCTGAGCGAATTCATATACAAAGAAGGAGAATATATCATTGGAAAACGTCATCAGAATGCTCTTGACGGGCTTGCTTACCCGCCTTGCCCACAACCTGTACGGGTAGTAAAGCTGCCGCACATTGAAGTCAAGGATCTGCTGATTTTTAGCCTCAATAAGCGCTAGGCAAGTCTCGGTTTCAAAGCCTGCATCAATCTCCAGCTGCGAATTGCTAACCTCGATATTGTAAGCTTTCTCACCATGACCAGAGCCACCAATATCAAAGCTGAAATCACCACTAGTCATTCTTCCAGTGATAGTAAGGTAGGGAGTCCCTTCTAACAGATCAGATATGACCCCATTATTAAATGCGAACAGAAGCGCAGCTTGTTCAGAATATAGCTTGGAATGGTCCAAACTTTCCATCTGAAAGGGAATAGATATTGGCCGGGGATTATCATCCCCCTTATAGTTAACATCTAGGTGGGTCTCGAAATGACCTATGACATATTGACCGCGCGAAATTGGCAG
>CALNBW010000501.1 GCA_937874815.1 uncultured Bacillota bacterium
ATTGTGGAAGCGAATTGCTACCGCAATTCACCAGCTAGCGCCAATCGTGCCTACGCAGCACCCCGTCGGCCCCTCTTACCGTAGTGTGAGTGCAACATTTTACAGGTTACTAGGGCGGCAGGGTGCTTACCAGAGAATTTGTGCACACTATACGTAGGCGCAAAGGCCACTAACAGAATGAGGTGCACGAATGCAAATTACTTCAGCCCTGGCAGCGACCCTTATCTTTCTAATTACTTATCTACTGCTCATTGCTCGGGTAGCACGCCCCATTTGCCTTACCAGCGGGGCGGCGTTGCTTTTGCTTCTTACCGGGACAATCAGCAAGCAACAGGCCTGGTCAGCTATCAATGTGAATGTTCTCGGCATCGTGGGTGGCATGATGATTTTGGCGGAGCTTTTCGTTCGCTCGCAGGCCCCCGGATTCTTCGCCGCAAGGATAGTTGCTAAGGTGCATACTGCAGGCATGGCACTAATTGCCGTCAGCACTTTTGCGGGTGTTATCTCAGCCTTTATAGATAACGTGGCCACCGTGCTGATCGTGGCACCTATTGCTTTTGATATCGCCAAGCGGCTGCGTACTTCTCCCGTACCATTCATGGTTGGCATAGCCCTTTCCTCTAACTTGCAGGGCATGGCGACTCTGGTCGGCGATGCCACCAGTGTGATCTTGGCCTCTGCTGCGAGCCTCAATTTCCTAGAATTCTTCTGGCTGAAAGGCAAACCGGGCATATTCTTCGCCGTGGAGTTAGGGGCCATAGCAGCGACTCTGGTGCTGTGGTGGCTATTTCGTGATCTAAGGCAGCCAATACACTATCAGCAAAGCAGTTCTGTATTAACCTGGGTTCCTACGCTGCTGCTGGTAGCGGTGGTTTTAACGCTTGCCCTCAGCTCGCTGCTTCCTAATCGCCCCGTAAACCTGATTGGCGCGATTGCCCTGAGTTTTGGACTAATAGGCCTTTTATGGAATGCCCTCTGGGGGCACCTCGACTTTAACTGGTCAGCCCTAGACTGGGAGACATTGATCTTCCTGGTAGGCGTCTTTATTCTTGTTGGCAGTCTGTCTGCAACCGGTGTAGTAAACAGCCTGTCCCATTTCATCGCTCAGCTCGCTGGCGGCAATGTACTGGTAGCCTATTTGGTCCTAATCTGGCTATCAGTCCTCATTTCTGCTTTTGTGGACAACATCCCCTATGCGCTCGCTATGCTGCCGGTAGCGCAGCAAACCGCTTTTGCCCTTGGTTGCTCGCCTTACTTGCTCATGTTTGGACTGATGATTGGCACCTCGCTCGGCGGCAATGTCACTCCTATTGGAGCATCCGCCAACGTAGTAGCCACGGGACTGCTCCGTAAGCAGGGCTATGCAATCTCTTTTGGGGAGTTTGTCCGAATCGGGCTACCTTTTACAGTAGCTGCAGTAACTGTTGCCTCGGCGTTCATTTGGCTGGTCTGGGCCTAAGCGAGAGCAAAAGGCTGCGGGTGTTGCTTGCGCGCGTGGCCAAGGGGGCCGATAGGGTCCTGCGTAGGCACGATTGGCGACAGCCTGTGCCTAGCGGTGCCCTATCGGCCCCCTCTTGGCTGCAACGGCGGCGGGCTACTAGTCCCACACTACACTGGCAACGGCACCCGGTCAGTCTCTGCACTGGTTAGCACCTTATGCACCAACTCGTGGTCGGGGTTCAGCCTAACTGCAGTAGTCGGAAACTCCGGCTTATGCGGGTTAGGCACCGAGTAAGTCATCACTATCTCTTCGCCGATAGCCTGGTTAATGAGTGATTGCGGGTCTCCAATACCAGTTAGTAGTCGATTGATCAGCATCTTCAGCCCTACAAAGGGCAAGTTACCTGCTTGCAGAGCATCGAGGCGCTGAATGAGGGCCACCATTTCGCTTTCCCGTTGATCTGCCTGCCAGGGCATAACCCGGTTGGGACTGATCCCTAAGAGCGTCTCTATTTCTGTAAAAGTATCAGAGAACATGACCAAATCACTACTAGTTGTACGAGCCACGCCGATCACGCTTACTCGTTTATTGCGGGTGTGTAGCTTACGAATGAGTTGAATTAGGTCGCGATCGCCACAGACTAAGACGTAGGTATCAATATCATCGCGGGTATACATCAATTCCAAAGCGTCTAGCGAGAGTTCTATATCCGCCGCGTTCTTGCGTATTCCTTCGGGAAACGACTTAGAGAATACATGGCGGGGCTCTACACTGCGACGTTGCAGATCTGTCTGCAGGCCCTTAAACTCAGGCTGGTCGAAATCTGCATAGGCCAGGGCCAATACGACTTGGCCCTCCTTTTGCGCCTCCTGCTTGATTAAATCAATCAGGTGGCCCGGCTGAAAAATTAGCGTATAGTTGTTCTTCAAGCTCCAGTAAACATTTTCATAGTCGATAAATAAGGCCACATTTTTGACCACGGATCGAGCTTCAACTCCTTCCCAGATTCTGATGCACATGCCTAGCCTGCCCAGTTCGGGCGAGGGCTATGTTGACTCCACAACACTCATTTATTTTCTGCGGCCCCTTACTTTTTGCGCGCCTTTTGCTACAATGTTGCTGAATATAAATGAAATTACTTGGAATAGCCGACAGGATGCATCATATTTTTCTGCCCGCATCGTGTATTATTTTCCTGTGACTACCCAGGAAAGAGGTCTGAAGCAATGAACCGCCAAACTCTTTGGACCAGCAAATACAACCTCCCCCCTACCCTGTCATGGGCGCTAGCCGTTCTAGGTTTGGCAGTGCTTATTTTCGTGCTCTTTACTATTCCGGCCTATGGTGAACTTGCCACCAACCCTAACGAAAAAAACCCCTCCTTAAAGGAGCACTTTCCCCTTACCCCGGTATGGCGCTGGCTGGTGATCATTGCTTACCTGTTGGTAGTGTTTTCGGTCCTTTTTAGCCCCATACTGGTGGCCTGGCCGGCTGATATACGTCAAGAGTCGTTGTCGGGCCTTGGACAAGCCGCCAGCGCGGGTAATCGACTGGAAGAGCAGCACCTACGTCGCCAATCGCTAATCAGTACAATGGCAGGCGGCACAATTCATGAAATCCGCGGCCCATTAACTGCAGCCCGGGGTTTTGTCCAGCTAATCGGCACCCTTTCGCCGGAAGATGCGCTTACCAAAGAGTACAGTGAGTACGCCATTTTGGAGATTGACCGGATTGAACAACTCCTGCAGGAGTATATGTTGCTCTCTAAGGCCGTTGCACCTAAATCACAGCCCGTAAACCTGCTAGACGCGGCGCATAACGTATGTAATATGATGGAGGCTGTCATGGCGGAGCGCCATATTCGGCTGAGGTTTGACGGCTCACAACCGGCCTGCATTTTGGGAGACCCTTTTTATCTGCAACAAGTGCTGCAGCATCTGCTTTTTAACGCCGCGGAAGCGACGCCGCCGCGGGGCCATGTTTCTGTTGAACTGCGGAGCAATGATAATGAGGTGTCGCTAACGGTTAGCGACACCGGTGTTGGTATGGACCAAAATGCGCTTGACCACTGTTTTGATCCGTTCTTTAGCACTAAGGAATCGGGGACGGGGTTGGGATTGGCTATCTGCCAGCGCATGGTGACTGATATGCAGGGGCGTATAGAAGCAAGTAGTCGGCCCCAGGCGGGGACAACGTTCACGTTGACATTTCCGCTTTACCTCGGGGATTGTGATGTCGAGGATTAGAAGGGGGTGCCCGCTGGTCGCCCCAGGCGAGATAGATGTGCTTTCGCGACATCCAAGTATGTCGCTGCCGCACGCATTAACGTTGCGAATCGCTTGCGCAATTCACTTGATCTCGCCCCTACGGATATACCGAACGTTGTGATATACCTGTAGGGGACGCCCGTTGGTCGTCCGGACCGTGGGCGCGGCCCTACGAGTGTTTGCGTAAGTGCAGGGTAATTTCCTGGCGGTTATGCCATAGGTGCTGCGCATGGCATACGGTTAGGCCATTATCCAACATAGTCAGAACCCGCTGGATAGTGGGCAGAGGTTTCTTGCCCATCAGTTTCACAGTCATAATCACTTGGCCGCCGGAGCGCAGGTTGGCTACCAAACCGTTAATTAACTTGGCAGTGAAGATGGGGTCCCAGCTCATGTCGCAAGTGATTAGGTCAAATTGCTCGCTGGACGCGAAACGCAGGTTCTTGACGTTAGCCTGCAGGAACTGTAAGCATTTGGCATGTTGCAGGCGTGGGTCCAATTCGCCGGTATCAACAGCTACCACCTGCAAGCCACGGGCCAGCAATTCCTGTGTCCAGCCACCAGGGGCGGCTCCTAAGTCGAGCGCTTTACCCCCAGGCGGCAGGTCTAGATTGAAGCGGACGATAGCTTCCAGCAACTTGAACTTGGCCCGGGAAACATCGCCCGCTTCCTTGCGGAAGTGTATCATGCCACCGGTCCAATCGGAGAGATTGCGGGCGGCTTCGGCCAGCCCGTAATAAACCTGTTGCCGGGCCTGGGTAACTGAAATAACCCATTCAGGGTCCTTGATGGCCGGCTGATAGCCCTGCTGGCATAGCACATTGTCGCACCTTGCCTTAAGGTCACGCGGTTGCCAAGCCAAACTACTATTGATAGCTCTGGCTTGCACAGCTATGCTCGCGCCACGAGGCACACGTGGCAAGTCCGTTTCTAGGTGCTGAACAACACTAGCGATTAGCTCTGGCTCGTTACTGACGGGCCAAGCTGTAGCCGCATGCATGTGGCGCACGAAAATAGGCGGGGAGTCAATGAGCTGGGTTTGCACTTGCTCCCACTCTGCCCCAGTCTGCAACCAGAATAAACCTGGGCCCAGCACTTCTTGACCCAATTGGGGAAACTCTCTTTGCACTTCTTCCATGGCTGCCGCCAGAAACTCTTCACTAGCTGTAAGGACGATGCCTTGCATGCCCACACCTCCCGCTTATCTTTTTATCTTAGCCTCCGCCTCTTTCTCTAGTCAAACACAACAAAAAAAAAGACGGCTCGCTTGCCGATGAAACAAGCGGGCCGTTGTGTAGTCATAGTGTTCATTTAGGGCGGGCTAGGCGCACTAAGCGCTGTTTTGCATCCCAAACAACAGTCAGACCTAATGCTTCTGCCAAAGCGCGCACTGGCGCGTAAGTGACATCCCCAAACAGGTGCCCTGTAACTGGCAGGAGCTTCCCGTCAAGCAATATGGGTATTACTTCGGGCGCTAGTGGGCCCACAAAAGCCTTGATTCCGCTGGCTATGGCCGCTGCTAGGAGCTGGCGAAAATCGGCGGTCTTCAGCAAAGCCTCTTCAGCAGGATTGGTGTGAAAAGCACATTCCACTAATACCGATGGCACTTTGGACTCACGGATAACATGATAGTAGTCGCGCCCGTTACCTTGCACGCGGGTCTTGACCCCACGGCTGGGACGCCCGGCTTGGCGGAGACCTTGCTCAATTGCCTCGGCTAAATCCCGACTGCGATCAGGGCGTACAGAGCAAAACACCGTACAACCGCGCGCCCCGGGGTCGGACCAAGCATCGGTGTGAATACTCATGAAAAGGTCGCTGCCTTGGGCAGCTGCAAAGGCCATACGAGCAGCTAGGGTAACAGAAACATCCTTGTCCCGAGTCATTACTACTTCCAAACCCGCTGCCTGCAATAGGGCGCGCACGCGTAAAGCGATGTCGAGCACGCCGTCAGCCTCAACATAACCAGTAGGGCCCCGGTTGGCACGGTCAGTTCCGCCGTGTCCCGGGTCCAAACAAACACGCATAAGAACTACCCCCTTTCTTGCTCAGGATAGCTCCAGAAAGCTCTAATAGCAAAAGGCGACTTGATAGTAAGTCGTGGTTATTTTCCGTTAGCACGCGAGTTTACTTTAGCGGCGTTAACCCAGCCAAGAAGGTCATGGACGACATTGGAGCCCCCTACCATAAAGAAAGCAGTTAGCACCATACCAACAACGGGCCACTCGAAGTCAACACCGAAGATCTGAAAGAAGTTTAGATGCGCTCCGAAAGATAGTACCAGAGATAGCGCCAGCGCCAAAAGAACGGGCACGTCAACACCCCACACTTGTTTCTTATCGAGCCTAGGCACGACCGCTAGGAGCAACTCCACCATACGTTCCACCGTAAAAGAGAGAAACAGCCAGACAGTAATAACATCCATATGGCTACCCCCAGTCTCCACGTATACCGCATGCTATACTAGCATATTGCGGAATTAGAGATTAGGTGCCAGCGTGGGTAGCATTTCTTCTAGCTTGTGCGAATAGCTATATCTTTGGCCCGCTGGACAATAAAAAAACCAGAGGACATGTCCTCTGGTGTGTGGTTGCATTTGAAAGCTAGGTCGCCCCTAATAAGTCTGAGCTTCCCGGTTTCTGCGAAACCGTATAGCTGGGTTCTGTTCTGGTGGTTACCAAATTTCATAAATGAAAATTTGGTTTGGTCTGAAGGCTGGGGTAAAAACCTATACCCCTTCGTGTTCATGCTAAGTATAAGCTTCCCGGTTTCTGCGAAACCGTATAGCTGGGTTCTGTTCTGGTGGTTACCAAATTTCATAAATGAAAATTTGGTTTGGTCTGAAGGCTGGGGTAAAAACCTATACCCCTTCGTGTTCATGCTAAGTATAAGCTTCCCGGTTTCTGCGAAACCGTATAGCTGGGTTCTGTTCTGGTGGTTACCAA
>CALNBW010000502.1 GCA_937874815.1 uncultured Bacillota bacterium
CATAGCTGCCGGCAATATTCGGGGTGGGGTCGCACCGATTGTCGGTAACGCGGGCACCATGATTAACCCTATTCCCTCGGCCCTTATACTCACTGGCATTGTGGTCGGGGTGAGCGTGGATGCCTTTGCTCTAGCCTTGGTGGTGCGCATCTATAAAACGTACGGTACTATTCAGGCTGACTTCTTATCCGTGAACAAGAAAGAGGTCGAGCAATGATACAGCATTTACCCGTTCTATCGGTTGTTTTCGTACTGATTACGGCCTATTTGCTACCGCTAGTTAAGCCACGCTACAAGATCGTGGGCCAGGTAGTGACTATACTCATACTCATTGGCACGGCCATCGCCTCAATTTACTTTATAACAGTGACTGCAACGGGAGAAGTTATCATTTACGAACTGGGGAATTGGCCGGCACCGATTGGCATCACTATTGCCATCACCCCCCTGACTGCAATCATTATGCTGCTGGTCAGCGTTGTCACCCTTTTGGTCTATTTCTACCGCCTCAGTGACCCGACTGCACCGCAAGGTCAAGCTGGTTCTTGGTATGATGCCTTGCTGATGCTGCTGGTGGCAGGGGTCTTTGGCATTACCCAGTGTAATGACCTCTTTAACCTTTTCGTTTTTATTGAGATCTGCACCCTCTCCGCTTGCGCCCTGGTGGCTGCCGGCAAAGGGGGCAAGGCCAGTATAGCGGCCTTTAAATATCTAATGCTTTGCACTGTTGCCTCGGGGTTTGTGATGTTTGCTATCGGCTTACTATACTTTATTACCGGCTATCTCACCTTCGCCTATGTGCACGATGCTTTGCAGGCTGTTTGGCATAGCTACCCGCACGTGGTTTATCTGTCGGCTATTCTGTTCATTGTGGGGATGGGCATTAAATCGGCACTGTTCCCTCTCCACGTGTGGCTGCCCGATGCCCACTCCAGTGCGCCGACTACGTCCAGCGCTCTCCTCTCGGGTATTGCAGTCAAAGCCTATCTGATAGGGTTATTCAAGGTGTTCTACCTGGTGTTTGGACGGGAGCTGCTGCAGGCTTTGGGCATAGCCAACATGCTTGTAATTTTTGGGGTAGCTGGCGTGATCGGCGGCTCGCTCTTTGCTTTAGTGCAGAAGGAAGTTAAGCGCATGTTGGCTTACTCCACAGTGGCCCAGCTCGGCTATATTTTCATCGGTCTGGGCTTAGACAACAGCATAGGCGTGGCCGCGGCTATTTTCCAGATTATTTCCCACGCCTGCATGAAATCGACCATGTTTGTGATTGCTGGCCATTTCGCCCACCAGGGCAAGGATAAAGTCAGCGATTACGCCGGAGTGGGCAAAGAGGAACCCGTACTCTTTACCGCCTTCACCATTTGCGCCCTGTCGATGATTGGATTACCTCTTTTTAGCGGTTTTATCACCAAGTGGATGCTATTTAGAGCCGCTTTAGACGCTCAGCATATGGGCATCCTCATTTTCATCGTCATCAGCGGACTGCTAAATGCGGGTTACTTCTTGCCATTAGTTTGGAATGGCTGGTTTGGGGGCCAGCCCGGTGGTTATGCCAAACCTCGGGTCAAGTTTAGTCAGGCCCTACCGATCGTGATGTCTGTGGTAGTGCTATGGCTGGGTATCGCGCCAGCCCCTTTACTGCAGTTCCTGGACACAGCAGCTAACCTAATGTTGAGGTGGTGATAACATTGCCTGAAGCTATATCTATCGTCGCTTGTATCCTGCTACCTGTTTTGGCCGGTATTATCGCCTATGCCACGCCGAAGTGGCGTTCAGCCATTGTCGTCACGACTACTTTGGTAGTTGCTGGTCTGGTGCTGAGCCTTTATCCAGCAAGTTTCGCAGGGCATACAACCCATACCCTGTTTCAGGGGGTAACGGGCCTGAAGCTGGTCATTCAACTAGATCCTTTAACTTGGCTGTTCGCCTTTGTTGCTTCTATGCTCTGGATTCCAGCCAGCATCTATGCCCTAGCCTACATGGGCAATGACGAGCGGGCGGGCCGCTTCTTCGCCTTCTATTTGATTTCGTTAACAGCTACGCTAGGCATCGCCTTTGCTGGCAGCCTGGTTACCCTATATCTTTTCTATGAGATGCTTACTCTGGTAACCTTCCCGCTAGTTGTGCATAGTGGGGGGCCTGATGCTAAACGAGCAGGTAGGGCCTATATCAGCTATGGTCTGTTCGGTGCGGGGCTAATTCTTCTGGCTATCGGCCTGACCAGTATGCTAGCCCCCAGCTTTACCTTTGCCCCCGGCGGAATGCTCGTGGTTGGCGCGGCCCAGATGCAGTTAGCCCGCGCAGTGTTGCTGCTTTTCGTCTTTGGTTTTGGTGTGAAGGCTGCAATCGTGCCCTTCCACCGCTGGTTGCCCTTAGCTATGGCCGCCCCTACCCCCGTTTCAGCGCTGTTACATGCCGTCGCGGTAGTTAACGCCGGTAGCTATGGCATTCTGCGCATACTCCATACTGTTTATGGCCGGGCATTGCTCACCCGGTTAGGCATGACGCCTATCCTAGTAGCTCTAGCCTGTGTGACCATTATTGCGGGCTCAATTTGGGCCTTGCGAGAACAGCATTTGAAACGGCGTCTGGCCTATTCTACTATCAGCCAGATGGGCTACCTGCTGTTAGGGGGAGTGTTGCCTTCCCCGCTAGGGTTACAGGCTACACTGCTGCATTTTCTTAATCATGGGCTGTTAAAGATAGCTCTGTTCTTCTCCGTTGGTATTCTAAACCAGAAGGGGATTACGACGGTGAATGAAGTGCAGGGTATGGGCAAGAAATATCCCCTGGTGTTCGCTACCATCACGCTTTCTAGCTTAGGCATGGTTGGTATCGTGCCCATGAATGGCTTTGTTAGTAAATGGTTCTACTTACAAGGTGCCTTAGAAACTAATTCCTATATAGTAATTGCGGTGTTGGCGCTCAGCTCGATACTCAACGCCTTCTATTTCTTCCCGATCGTCAGTAAGGCCTTTTTCGGTAAGCAGAGCACTGAGAAACCAGTTAAATTGCAGCGGGGTTTAGCCCTTCCCGGTTTTGTAATCGCTTGTTGTTCCTTGCTCCTGGGCATTTCCCCCCATTGGGCCGTAACTATGGCCGCAAAAGCGGCTGCCCTGATCAGTACAATCTAGGAGGCAGATCTATGACTCGCTCCCTTATCATCTTCATCTTGTTGGCACCGTTTGTTTTCGGGACACTAGATGCTCTCTGGCGGCAGCGTAAGTTTAGCATTGCTGGCAGTAGCCTGACACTAGTGGCGCTCGGTATACTCTGGCTAACCAAGCAAGCTGATTTCATCTCCATCCCCATTCTGCTGCCCGGCATAGGGATTAGCTATGGGACCCAGCCCATCAGCTTACTTTTAGCTAGCGTGACTGGCCTCGTTTGGTTCGCCACCAGCATTTTTTCCGAGCGCTATATGCAGGCCGAAGAGAATGGTGCCCGCTTTTACCTTTTGTTTGGACTCTCGGTTAGCGGTGCTATGGCCTGTTTCCTAGCCCGCGACTTCTTGGGACTGCTGCTAGGCTTCGAGATGATGTCTCTCGCCTCCTACGGTCTGGTGGCGCATAGCCCCACCCGTTCAGCCCAGCGGGCAGCCAAGCTTTATCTATATCTAGGAGTTATCAGTGGCGTGCTGCTGACAACCGGCTTAGCGATGCTCTGGAACCAGGCAGGGACCCTGGAGTATGCTCAGCTGCACAATATTCCACTTTCAATATCCGTATTACTGAGCCTAGGCTTTGCCATCAAGGCTGGTGCTTTCCCCCTGCATTTCTGGCTACCAGAAGCTCACCCGGTGGCTCCATCGCCTGGCAGTGCGTTGCTTTCAGGTATCCTGATCAAGACAGGTGCCTTTGGACTGCTGCTGGTGGCCTCGCTGACTGCTCAGGGACGAACTTACGGGTTAGCGGTAATCGTGGTGGCGCTCATTACTATGAGCCTGGGTGTGCTGCTGGCTCTGGTACAACGTGATGCCAAGCGCCTGCTCGCTTATCATAGCGTGAGCCAGATGGGTTACATTCTACTAGGCATAGGCCTGTGGGCCTTCGAACGTAACGCCTTGGGCTTCGGCGGCGCTGTCTTCCATATCGTTAATCATGCTATCTTCAAGTCGGCGCTGTTCTTAATCTGCGGTTCAGCCCTGCTGGCTGCGAGCACGGTTGACCTCTATCGCTTAGGCTTCATGCGTAAAGTGTTTGGCTGGGCTACACCCCTGGCCTTAATCCCAGCGTTAGGCATAGCCGGCGTCCCGGGATTCAACGGCTATATTAGCAAAACCCTACTCCATGAAGCGCTACTAGAAGCCAAGCTGCCGAGCGTCTTCCTGGGCATTGCCGACAAAGTCTTTGTCCTAGTGGCCTTTGGTACTGTCTGTTCGTTCATCAAGTTTAGTTGGTACATTTTCTTTGCCGATCACGACAATACATGCGAGCCAGCCCGTGCCTCAAAAGCTGAAGTTATCGGCATTGGCACTCTGTCGGCCTTCGTGGTTGGGCTAGGGGTATTCCCCCAACCAGTGCTCAACGCCATTGCTAGTGGGTTAGCAGATCTAGGCGTCGCTTGGCCGCCCCATCTAGCACTGCACGGTAGCCATGCCCTACAGAACACCGGGGTAGTATTAGTTGGCGGCATCGTGCTTTACTTCGTCTGTCTCTACACCGGTCTGTTCCATTTACATCTGCCGGGGCAAACCCCGATGCTAGCCCTTACGGAGGGTTTACTGAGGGTAGTGGTTATGGTCAGCCGTTGGGTCTCCGGCCTAGCAGCAAAGGTAAATGGAGTATTTGGAGGCTGGAGGAGAGAAGGCTTACGCATATTGAAGCGTTCGCTTCAGGCTTTAGATTACAAGCCCAGCTCCCAAACGTCCTTGCGGGCTCTTAGTGTCACCAATCTTAATTTCAATGTCTATGTGGTGATGGGTGTGCTTTCAGTGCTGCTAGCCTTCTACCCGTTCATCGTCTTAAGATAAGGGCATGAATAAAAGCAGCCGTCCGGCCAAGCCGGGCGGCTGCTTTCGTTATGGTCAGGAGGGCGGGCGAGATTGCTGATAAAGGTCGTAGTCCTGCTCGCGCGCGTGTGGCCTGGTACTGT
>CALNBW010000503.1 GCA_937874815.1 uncultured Bacillota bacterium
ATTCCTCGGCCCACAAAATGCGCTTCCAGCAGAGGTGTGTCCCCTTTCCTTAAAAGCACCTTTTATCTGAGGCCCCAATGCGCTTCTCGCAGGGCCAACGACCTTACCCTTGCCGTAGTGGGAGCGCAACAGTTTTACATGCCGCCCTTCTTTTTAGCCTCTTACTCGTCTTTTACCTGCACTAGCATTTCTACTTCGACGGCAATACCTTCCGGTAGCTCCGCAGCACCAATAGCGCTACGAGCGTGACGCCCTCGCTCTCCAAACACTTCAACCAGCAAATCAGAGCAGCCATTAAGCACGGCGGGTTGCTTGGTAAACCCGGGCGCGCTAGCGATAAATCCAAGCACCTTGAAGATCTTCTCTACTTTATCAAGCGTACCTAGCTCGGCCTGCAAACAGGCGAGGCAGCGCAGAGTAGCCTCTCTGGCAGCTGCATAACCATCCTCTACCGATAAATCCCCGCCGACCTTGCCTAATATACCCCGTGACCCTTGGCCAGAGGTATAAACCAGATTACCGACGCGGTTAGACGGCAGATAATTCCCCAGCGAATTTGGCAGTTCAGGTAGTTCAATCCCTAGTTCTTGCAGGCGTTGCTCAATTTTGCCCATGTAAATCCCTCCTCTTGATTATCTATAGGTAGTGTTAGCTTTCAAATGGCTTTTTCCTGCTTTGCTCATAAATATGGCTAGCCCTCAGCTAAAGCGCATAAGCATGTGGAGGGGGTGATAGGCATGCTTGTGCGCGTGGGGAAAAACAGTTTTGGCCTAGCCCTAGGCAGTGGGGGGCTACGGGGGGCAGCACACATAGGAGTGCTTAAGAGCTTGGAACGACATGGTTTACGGCCGGCTTATCTCTCCGGCAGCAGCGCCGGGGCGGTGGTGGCAGCTCTGTATGCGGCCGGTTACACCGTCGATGAACTCGCTAGTCTAGCCACCAATCTCGATGCCAGTAAGATTTATGATAGCAGCATTACCTGGCGCTCCGTTTTTTCTCTGGGTGCCAGCCTTCTTTGCGCGCTCTTGCCAGGTAAGTCGCCTTTGCCACTGGCTTTGCCGGAAGGGCTGATTAAGGGCGCAGCGTGGGAGGGCTACTTAACTAGCCTCTTAGGCACCAGTAAGTTCAGCGACCTAAAGCTGCCTACTGCTATCCTGTCCGTCGACATTAACACTGGTGATACTGTTGCGTTTGCCGCAGAGCATCTGCCTGCGGCTGATGTAACACTGATTGGGGCAACAGTCGTTGAGGCGGTGCGTGCCAGCTCCAGTATCCCAGGCGTTTTTCAGCCGCTACACCTGTATGGTTATACCTTGGTAGATGGGGCCGTTAAGGCCAGCGTCCCCACGCGGTTGACCTATGCGCTGGGCGCTGATGTTGTAGTAGCAGTTGATCTAGGTTATGCAGGGCAGCGCGAAGACGCTGTGGATAACATAGTAGAGATTATGTCGCAGTCACTCCATATATTAGGTGAAGAGTTGACCGAATGCCAGTTGCAGGATTCAGCTGAGCTAGTGGTGCGTCCGCGAATCTACGATGTATCCTTGCGAGATTTTGAACGTATTCCGGAGATAATAGAGCGAGGCGAGAGGGCGATGGTGGCGCAGATTCCGCTGCTGCTGCAGTTATTATGAGCAGAGAAAAGGCTGAAAAACTTGGCTTAAAACCCTTATGCAAAATCAGCGCTGCAACATCGTATGGAGTAGAACCGGAAAT
>CALNBW010000504.1 GCA_937874815.1 uncultured Bacillota bacterium
GAGGATGATGACAAGCAGTTGGGTGCTATGGGGTGTGTTAATTGTCTCGACGTGTTGGCTAAAGGGGTGTCTTTATCCCAGTGAACGACTAGCGTTATCCTTGATATAAAAGTGTAGGTATGTTCTACAGATGGCCCAGCCCAACACAGGACTGATTACAGCAATAATGCCAGTTTTTCCCTGGCACAAGTGTACGTCCCCGTGGTCCGCGGTCCATCCCGTTAGTGAAATAAATCAGAAATATAGCGTGGTAAAAGAAGGAGTTCCATAACCTGTGTGGAAATAACCGATATAGCACAGTCAAACCTATCCTTGGCAGGGACAGCTTTAATCGCTCTCGCCACGTAAATCAGATAGATCTTGACGCAATTTAGTGGCGCCTCCAGCGATGGGGAGCCACTTTTTTTTGATTCTGCCTAAAACAGAACGGGAGGTGAATGCCGCGATGAAAAGAAACGTTTGCTGGCGATCTACCTTGCGCCAGCCTATCCACACGTTGTTCTTACTACTGCTTGTAGGGCTCATTTCTTTCGCCTTCATCTCGCGCGCAGTGGGCTACTTGGTGGTGACTCGGGAAATGGATAGGTTGGGGGGGTATTACCGTGCTATCGGGCACCTTGAGATGATAAACCCCCTCATAACCCATTCCTCAACTGACTTAACGGATGACGAAGTTGAACTGATGGAAAATGAACCCGAGACCTACGAGGATTACATGCCCGCAGGGGTTGCTTTGGTAGCTAACAGCCAATACGTGGCTTTCGAGGATCGGCGGAGGTATTGCCCGGGGATACTACAGGGAGTCCATAACGCAGATGTAGACGGCTATTCAAGTATGAGTCCTTCTGCTTACATTCGCATCAGTGATGTGCTGGTATACGGTGAGTTACGCTCCAAGTATTCTGCGCCCTATGCGTCTGACCGGCTTGATGAGTATCATCTTATGGTTAATGTGGATCAGGTGGAGGCGGGTTACCCGGAATACGTCCAGAAGGGTAGCAACATACGTTTGCGCTGGCTGGTGGAAGACGCCAGCGAGGTGGCGGCACTCTTCGATTCACTGCAGGTGGGTAGACGCTATTTGTTTCGAGGTTACTACAATAACGGACTTGATGCTACTTACAGAAAAACATTGAAGTGGGAAGATGCTCCTAACAACCTTATCCTCAAGTCTTTAAACGACGCTGGATTGTGGTTTCTGCCAGTGGAGCCGGGGGGGGTAGTTGATTTTTCTGATCCTGCTCTAGCGGGACTAGTTGAAGAGCTGCGAGCAACGGAGGAAAACAGGCATACGATGTGGGTAATGAGCACCAAGGACATGAGTGCAATCCCTATCGTGCAGGCGGTTTCTAAGCAATATTATCTGACTGATGGGCGCTGGCTGAACAGAGAAGATGACATTAAGGGCAATCGTGTCTGTTCGGTACCCCACGATTTCGCACAGCTACGCGGCCTAACGGTAGGGGATACGATTACGCTAAAACTAAGGAATCATGGAGCCCCGACTTACTTCTCGTATGTTGAACCAAGCTCAGATGGAGACTGGGGTGCTTGGCAAGATTGGGCAACCCATACCGATGAGTTCCATATTGTAGGGGTCTATAATATGAAATTCAGGGATTTCACCTTTGGCATCAAGGACGATAATATAGTGTACATTCCTGACTCTTGTATGCCAGCAGGATATGGCGGCTCCGGTGATTACTTCTACAGCTTCATTCTTTGCTCCCCCAGGGATGGCGATGCTTTTTTATCGGAGAACCGAGAGGCGCTAGCCGAGCTGGGGCTACGAGCCACTCTTGTAGACACGGGCTGGGAGAAGTTCTATGCTGCAGTTATCCCCATGAGACAGGCAGCGGCCACTGGCACCATGATTTTTACATTGGTGCTAGTACTGGCTATGGCGCTAGTTGCTTTCCTTTACCTGCGGCAGCGACAACGGGATTTCGCCATCTTACGCTCTCTGGGGGTGCCAGAGCGCGTTGCCATTAGGCAGACACTGCAGCCTATGGCCTGGGTCGGCGGAGGCAGCATTCTAGTAGGCGGATTTGCTGGCTGGGCGTATGCCGTAGGCAAGGCCGTCAGTACTCTGGCCGCTTTTCAAGGAGCGCAAGGCATTGGCCCTTCAGCCTTCCTGTCGTTTGTTTGGTTTGCCATCCTCTGCATTTTATCTTTTGCCCTGCTCATGGCCTTTGTCTATGCGGGATTGTCTATGGTTGCCCGCCGTCCCGTTCTTGAGCTGTTGCAGGGTGTAGCCGGGCAGGTAGGCGGCAGGAAGCAAGCAAATGCGGGCCCCATGCTGGAGCATGCAGGGGATGCGAGTCATGTAGTGCAGCGCATCCCCTGCATGCTCCAGCATGGGGCCCGCA
>CALNBW010000505.1 GCA_937874815.1 uncultured Bacillota bacterium
ACAATTACCACTGACCGGTAAGTATCGCTCAAGATAAAGTAGCTTTTTCCGTGGCAGTTTGCGGCAGCAGGAGGACTTGCGGACGTTCAGTAACCGGGTGCGGTAGTACAGAAACAGTGCACCCATATGTCTGCTGCACCAAACCTGCCTGTAGCACCTCATTCGGCGAGCCATCAGCTACTAAGCGGCCTGCTTTAAGCACCAAAAGCCGCTCCGCATAGAGGGCCGCCAGGTTAAGATCGTGCAACACAATGATTACTGTTATCCCCTGCTCCCGGTTGAGCGTGGCCACCAAATCGAGCAGTTCCAACTGATGGTTTATATCTAGATGATTGGTTGGTTCATCTAACAACAGCAGGCGGGGCTCCTGCACCAGAGCTTGGCTGACGAATACTCGCTGCCGCTCGCCCCCACTCAGCGAATGTAGGCCTCTATTCCGCATCTCCCAGAGCCCCGTCAAACGTAAGTAACGTTCGACGACAGCGTGGTCATGCTCTGTTTCCGCCTGAAAACGGCGCAGATAAGGCATGCGCCCAAACATCACTAGTTCTTCCACAGTGGAATCAAAAGCCACAGAAGATGATTGCTGCACGAAAGCCATCTGCTGTGCTAGTTCCTGTTGCCGCCAGTCCTGCAGATCAAGACCAGCAAAACTAATACTGCCAGTCTGCGGTTTATGCAGGCGGCAAAGAGCACGCAGCAAAGTGGACTTCCCCGATCCGTTGGGGCCGAGCACCGCTACAAACTGTCCCTCTTTAACAGCAAAACTGACCTCCTCCACAACAGGATTCTTGCCATAGACCAAGGTCAGATTATCGACAACCAGCATTCTATCTCCCCCTCCCCTAAAAATTGCGCGCTTCGTTGCGACGCAATAAGTAGAGGAAAAAGGGCCCCCCACATAGCGAAGTGATAATGCCTACCGGCAATTCAGCATTAGCGATTATGATGCGAGACAATAAATCTGCAGCGACCAAGAAAATGCCACCCAGCAATGCTGACGTAGGCAACAAGAGGCGGTGGTCTGGCCCAAATAATAGGCGGCTAATATGCGGCACCAGCAGGCCCACAAAGCCAATAATCCCGCTTACCGCCACTGCACCCGCCGTAAGCAAAGTCGAAGCGAAAAGCAACAGCCTTTTGCTTCCCTCCACATGCACGCCCAAAGTAGCGGCGGCTTCTTCCCCTAAGCTGAGGGCATTTAAGTCGCGAGTCAGGTAAATGGCCAATGCGATCCCCAGCAACAAGTGAGGAACAATGATGGCCACATGCACCCAGCCCCGCCCGGCAAAGCTCCCCATTAACCAGTACATCAGCGACTGTAACTCCTTGGTAGAGAAATATATCAGGAAGGATAGCAGTGCGGACAGCACCGTATTTAGGGCAATACCCGACAGCAGCAGGTTCATGATGGGTATCCGCCCCCCCACCCTAGCCACGAAGTAGACAATAATCACAGCTCCAATTGCCCCTGCAAAGGCTAACAGGGGAGTCAGTGCCATGCCCCAGCTCCACCCTAACGCTCCTGCCAGCAAAAAAGCTATGGCCCCACCAACTGATGCCCCCGCAGAAACACCGATAACATAAGGGTCCGCCATCGGGTTGCGCAACAGCCCCTGCATCATACACCCAGCCAAAGCTAGACAAGCGCCAACACAGGCAGCCAAGATAGCCCGAGGCAAGCGCAAATTCCATATTATGATCTCGTTCGCAGTTGCCAGCTCCAGCGGTTGCAGGGTGATTAGTGCATACAGGTGCCGCGAGATCACTGTGATTACCTCGCCAACCGGAACATGCACCTTACCGATAGCTACCGCCAGCACCAATAACGCCACTAGAATGGCTCCCAACGTTAGCAAAATAGCCGCCCACTTAGAGCGTTGCCTCTGACTATGCATCTTCACTCTCCTC
>CALNBW010000506.1 GCA_937874815.1 uncultured Bacillota bacterium
GGTTTGCTTCCAGCCAGGCAATGGCCTCCACATCCAAATGGTTTGTGGGTTCATCGAGAAAAAGTATATCTGGCTGCTCTAACAGTAATTTGGCTAAGGCAACGCGTGTACGCTGACCACCGGAGAGGCTGCCGATAGGCTGACCCCAGACTGGCTCCGGTAACCCCAGGCCATTGAGAATTGTGCGCACCTGCACTTCCCGCTCATAGCCACCCAGCCGTTCAAACTCGGCGCTAACCCGCGTATATTCCCCCATCACCTTGGCTAGCAGTTCCTGATCGGCCATTATTTGCGGTTGCCCCATTAGCGCCTCCAAATTTCTTAATGTGACCTCTAGCTCCATCACCGTGCCTAAGGCCAAACTGGCAACCTGCCATACAGTCATCTCGTCAGGCAGCTCCACCCCTTGGGTTAAATAGCCTAGGCGAATACCGTTAGCCATACGAATTTGGCCGGCATCGTAGTCTTCTAGCTGAGCTAAAAGGCGTAACAAGGTGGTCTTGCCAGTGCCGTTGCGCCCAATCAACCCCACTCGCTCGCCTCGCTCCAAAAAACAGCTGACATCAAGTAAAACTGGATTGCCAGCGTAATACTTGTGTAAGTTGTGGGCACTCAGTAAGCTCATGACAATCCCTCCCTGTTCCTTGATTTTATTGAACAACTGGCTTCCTAGCAAGGGAAAGAACGTTACTGAACATAGAAGCTGCAGCAACTGTGCAATCTAGAAAGCAGGAGTCCAACTGAGAGGAGGGTTAAAATGCTGCGATCGCGCCTGAGAGATTGGGGAGTGAAAATTGGCCATTATGCTACGGGGCAAAACAACGCTATTACCGATGTGGCAGGAGTGAAAGTGGGGCACACGACCATCATTGCGGGGGAAGGCCAGCTCCTGCAGGGCAGCGGGCCAGTACGCACTGGAGTGACAGCCATCCTGCCCCATACCCATGATCTGTTTCATTACCGCGTAGCTGCCGGTGGTTTCACATTGAATGGGGCCGGGGCAGTAACCGGCCTGTCCCAAGCAGAAGAATGGGGGGCTATAGAAACTCCGATCATGCTCACTAACACCCTCAGTGTCGGGCAAGTGCATGATGCTGTCCTGGATTATCTGCTGCAATACTATCCTGATGCCGGCATCAGCAGTGATCCGATCATCCCCATAGTGGCGGAGTGCGATGATAGCCACTTAAATGATATTCAAGGTAGACATGTAACTAAGGAGCATGTCTTTGCCGCACTAGAGCAGGCAGCAACAGGTCCTGTTGCCGAGGGCTGCGTTGGTGCGGGAACGGGGATGATTGCCTTCGATTTTAAGGCCGGCATTGGCACCGCTTCTAGGGTCTTGCCGCCCTCCCATGGCGGCTATACTGTGGGAGTGCTAGTCATGGCCAACTTTGGACCAAGACACTGCCTGCAGATCGCCGGCTGCCCCGTTGGCGACTGCATTCAAGATCTAACACCTGACCCCCATCCGGATGGCTCCATTATTGTAGTTATAGCCACTGATGCCCCTTTAATCAGCCTGCAGTTAAGGCGCATTGCCAAACGGGCTGCCCTCGGCATCGGCCGGACAGGTGGTTATGCCAGCCATGTCAGCGGCGAGTTCTGCCTGGCTTTCTCCACCAGCACCATTTTCCCGCGCCAAGGGGCCAGCCTGACAGTGGAGCTGCAACTCTTACGGGACCAATATCTGGACCCGCTTTTCGCTGCCACCGTAGAAGCCACGGAAGAAGCCATCGTTAACTCCCTCATGCAGGCAACCGATATGCGGGGACGCGACGACCATCTCGTCTACGCCATTCCTCTGGAACGGCTTTACCAGCTACTCAAAAAACAGGGGTTGGCCACCTAAAAGCCAACCCCCACCAGTTTTTCCCTGGGTCAGGTATACGTCCGAGACCACTGAAGAAGGTCCTCATAGTTAGGGAGAAGGGCGTTGGTCCTGCGAAAGGCGCATTGGGGCCTCTAATGAAAGGTGCTTAGACATCGGCGGTTAAAGGCGGCCAACTGTTTGAGCCTTGGCGAGTTTTGGCCGCCCAGTGAATTGCTTCAGCAATTCGCTTCCCTAATTAGTG